>JAEWEN010000036.1 GCA_023389275.1 Bacillota bacterium | reverse complement strand
ACACTTTAAAATTTTATTATTATCTCGAAGCCAAATCATGTATAAGGAATTTAAAACCATACTGATTGCATATTCATTTAAACTTTTTACCCCAAAACATATTTATAATATTTAAAAGCGATTAAGTTTAACTCCCTTAATCGCTTCTTTTTTTATTTTAATTTAGAATGTATTTTATCTATTATAACTGCTATAGCATTATCTCCTGAAACATTAGCAGCTGTTCCAAAACTATCTTGAGTTATATATAAAGCTATCATTAAGCTAGCAAGTCCTGATTCTGTAGGTATACCTATCATTGGTAGAAAAGGTAGTGCACTCATAACTGCACCTCCTGGTGCTCCTGGTGCTGCAACCATTGCTATCCCAAGTATAAATAAAAATGGTAACATTGTTGATAAAGAATAATTCATACTACTCATCATTAAAATTGCAACTGAAAATGACATTAAAGAAATTATACTTCCAGCTAAATGAATAGTTGCACATAGTGGAACAACAAATTCTCTAATCTGCTTAGTTACTCCATTTTTTTCTGCACATGCTACATTAACAGGTATAGTAGCTGCAGATGATTGTGTACCTATTGCTGTTAAATATCCAGAAACTTGATTTCTTATCATTATAAAAGGGTTTTTACCTGAAATAGCTCCTGCAATTATAAACATTGTACATATATATATTATTTGAAGTGGTACTACAACTAAAAATACCTTCCAGAAAATATTTAATATACCAAAAACCTGTCCTGAATATGTTATATTAGCAAATGTTCCTGCTATATATACAGGAAGAAGAGGTATTATAATTAATGACAATGTATCCTTTATTATTTCTTGAAAATCTAAGGCAATATTATATAGTCCTTCACCTTTCCCATTACTTCTAAGCTTAGATATACCAAGCCCTAACATAAAAGCAAATACTATTGCTGTTGTAACGTCCATTACTGGAGATAAAGGCACTGAAAAAAATGGTTCAAGCATTCCTGCATTAGGGTCTCCTATTTTTTCAATTGCATTAGATGTTATAAAGTTTGGGAATATAAACGTAGCAATAAAATATGCTATTATACCTGCTATAATAGTTGATGCGTATGATATTCCTGTAGTTATTCCTAAAAGCTTACCTGCACCTTTAGTTAAGTCAGCAATTCCTGCTACAATAAAACCTAAAATTATAAAAGGTATAACAAACTTTAAAAATGCTGAAAAAATCCCACTAAATGTTACAAAACTTCTTACAACTACTTGTGGTGTAAAATTACCAATTAAAATACCTAAAATTATACCTAAAATTAACTTTGGAACTAGTCCTATTTTTCTTTTTTTCACACTTTCACTTCCTTACATATTAAATTTACCCGTAATCATTATACTATTGTTTTTGTAAATTACAACTATTATAGAAATATGTTTTCTCGATATTTATGAAAATTTTCTTATTTTTCCAATTTGCTCTACTTATCTTTAAAATGATATAACTATGTATCTAATTTGCACTTTGAATTAATTGTTAAAAGATGTTATCATATTGGTGATATATATGAAATTGAAATAATTTATAAATTATTTCAATACATAAATTTTTAGGGGGTATATTCTATGAATCCAATGCTAAAAAAACTTGTTGATTCTGCTTTCATGAGCGAAGCTCATGCAAATTACATTGAGGAAGCTGTTATGAATAAAGATAACGTTATAGTTTCTGGACATAAGGGATGGGGGATTCTTCCACTAATGGCTACTATAAGTGCCGTTGCAAAAGGAAGTGCTAAAATAAAGCAAGTTAAAGGATTTGATGATATAAAGGATGAAGCTGAATATTATATTATTCCAGACCTTAAGGATATCGACTTTGAAAAACTTGTTTGTGAAACAATAAAAATTCCTAATTCATCACTAATAACTATAAAAGACCCAGATCATCCATATGCAGTAAATAAGGTTTTAAGAGATGTGTTTAAAGCTAACGGAGATACTTCCAAAGTATTCCAAGTTATTGAATGCGCTAAAATAAATGATGAAAAGAAACTTTCAAAAATTACTAAAATTACAATTGGTGAAAAAGGTAAACTTGTTAAAGTTGACTTCGAAGCATAGAAAAAGAGCTGCTTAGCAGCTCTTTTTTATATTGTGTTTATCCATTTTTCAATTTCATCACATGCAAAGTCTATATTAGAACTATTAGTTTCAAACTCATAGTTATACTCTTTATTTTCATACATAGGATCATAATATTTTATCATTAAATCCTCTATAACCTTTTCATAGTTTTTATCTAAGATTGCATTTGTATATTCTTCTATTCTAGCTTTACTTATATATTTTTCAAGTCTATTTATACATTTTATTATTTCTTCATCATTACCTTCTTTTATATAGTCTTCTTTTATATTTTCAACTCTAGAATTTATATTTGCTACAACATTTATATGTCTTCCATTTAAAAGAGCTTCATGTAAAAACTTAGGCATTATTATATGTCCTATTCTTTTACTTTCAGCCTCTGTAAAAACTATATCTGTTTTTCTATTTTTTAAACAGTGATATACTAAACTTTCAAATTGCTTTTGAGAATTTTGTTTTCCAAGACCTACATCTCCAAATAGTGACCCTCTATGATTAGCACATCCTTCTAAGTCTAAAACATCTAATCCTTTTTCCTCAAGGTTTTTAAGGATTTTTGTTTTTCCAACACCTGTATTACCATGTATAACTACAAATCTTAACTTTTCAATTTCTTCAGGAAGAGCTTTATTTATATAGTTTCTATATCCTTTATATCCACCATGTAATTTAAAAGCATTTATACCTATTGTTAATAAAAAAGATACCAAAGAACTACTTCTCATTCCTCCTCTTTCACAAAAGAATATAAGTTTTTTATATTCTCTTTGAATTTTTTGCACCTTTTCATATATTTCAGGTAACTTTTTTGAAACCGCAGTAACACCTAAAAGCTTAGCTTCATCTGTTGATGACCTTACATAAATAGTACCTATTTTTTCTCTTTCTTCATCAGTAAAA
Organism: Bacillota bacterium; assembly: GCA_023389275.1. Taxonomy (GTDB): domain Bacteria; phylum Bacillota; class Clostridia; order Clostridiales; family Caloramatoraceae; genus Clostridium_AB. Next base: position 27,787 of record JAEWEN010000036.1, on the reverse strand, counting down.
ATAGGTAGGTTTATTGCTCCTGGTATAGTAGCTGTTTTATACTCTTTTGGACTTCTTACATCAATTAAAATATAATCTTTATCATTTTCTATATCTACGTAATCTAATAATCTATTCATTTTAACACCTATTTCTATATCTATTAATTAATATCAAATATATCTATTTATATCCATAATTATATTTGTTTTATCTATTATATAATTATATATATTTTTTAATAAATGTAAAATCTTTAATATTTATTATTTACTTATAAGCTTAAAATATAATAAAAAAGATAGAGACAACTCTATCTAAAAATTTTTCAAAATAAAAACTGAAATAGGTGGATTAACCTTATTATAGGGCTCCATAACAAAAACACTACATTTTTTACTTTCTATTTCTTTTAAATATTTCATTAGTAAATCTTTTTCATAAAATCCACTATCCCCTCCATGATAAATAGAAAGACTTATAACACCATTTTCTTTTAAAAGATTAAGTCCACTTTCTATGGCTTTTATAGTTGTATGTGGATTTGTAGCTATTTTATGATCTCCTCCTGGAAGATATCCTAAATTAAATATTATTCCACTAACTGTTTCTCTATCACAATAACTTTCCATGTTTTCATGGCTATCATTTACAACCTTAGCTCTATTTAAAAGGTTATTTTCTTTTAAAATATTTTTTGTGCTTTCAATAGCTTCTTCTTGTATGTCAAAAGCTAAAACATTTCCTTTTTCTCCTACTAGTTCACAAAGAAATAATGTGTCTTTTCCTCTTCCCGCTGTAGCATCAATACATGTATCTCCTTCTCTAACATATCTTTTTAAAAAATCATGTGCAATATCAGTTGCACTTAATCTTCTCATAGTTTCACCTCTTATATTTTCATGTCTTTTCTTTTATAAATAAAATTTGATAAAAATATTAATACTATAATAACTATAACAGAAACTATTGTGTAAGTAATATTTAAACCATCTTTTAACAATTTAGATGGTAAAAAATAATCAAAAGGTGATAATAATTTTAAAACTTTAACTTCTTCTTTTATTTTACCTGTTATTCCTAAAAAGTAAGTTATAAAAAATACTCCTATTGATAAACTTGTTCCCTGCTTTGAAGACTTTATAATAACAGATAGTAATAATCCTATTGCCATAAATACATATCCTAAAATAATCATTCCTATAAATATAATTTTAATATCCATAATCATATTAAGTACACTTATATCTTCAGGTTTTACAATTATGCTTATACAAATTGTAAATATACCTACTATAACTACAAATAAACAATAAATTAAAGCAATAGCTAAAAGCTTTGAAAATAATATACTACTACGCTTTACTGGTTTTGAATATAAAAACTCTATTGTTCCATCTGCTTCTTCTTTTATAAGAGAAGAAACTCCAAGTAGTGCTGCATATACAGCTCCTGCCATGAAAATATACTGAATAGCATATCCCAAGTAATCATTTAAGTTTGAAAAATTTATCATACTAATATTAAATGCTTCAAGCATTCCACTAGGTAATGCATCTATTTTAGAAAATATAATATCTTGCATACCACTTGATTTCATACTTGGAAACATAGACATAAAAAGTATTATTAAAGCAGAGCATATAGCTGACCAAATTAGGCATGATTTTAGATTTCTTTTAAATTCAAATCTAAATATATTCATAACTATATTTCCTCTCTTTCATAATATTTAAAAAATGAATCTTCAAGCTTTTCTTTTTCCAGTGTAATATCATATATAGTAAACTTACTTATATATTTTATTAACTTATCTATATCTCCTGTATAATAAAACTTATAATAATTGTCCCCTAGCTTTTCAATACTTTTTGAAACATTCTTTAAATCATCTTCTTTAATATTTCCCTTTACATGTACAATGGATACTAAATTTTTTTCATAAACTTTAGGATTTATAATATCAATAATTTTTCCATCTTTTATTACTGCAACTTCATCACAAAGTTCTCTTATTTCTACTAAGTTATGTGATGAAAAAAATACTGTATTGCCTTTTTCTTTTTCCTTTAAAATAAGAGAAAATAGTTTTTTCTGAATAAATGGGTCTAGTCCACTTGTAGGCTCATCTAATATTAAAAGCTTTGGATGGTGAATCATTGCTTGAGCTAATGCTACTTTTTTCTTATTGCCAAGACTTAAACTACCTATTTTTTTATCCATTTCTACCTCAAGTTCCTTGCAAATATAATCTACATCATCAAAACTTATATTTTTATAAAATCCTTTAGAATAGTTAATAAGTTCTTTTACTGTTATATCATCATAAAGCTTAACTTCACTTGGTACATATCCTATAATATTTTTTATGTCTTTGCTTTCTTTTACTATATCTTTTCCAAGAATTCTCCCCTGCCCACTAGTTGGATATATAAAATTTAAAAGCGTTTTTATTGTTGTAGATTTTCCAGCTCCATTAGGCCCTACAAAACCATATATTTCTCCTATTTTTACTTTTAAATTTATATCTGTTATGCCTCTATTTTTACCATAGGATTTTGTTAAATTTTTTGTTTCAATAGCATACATAAAATCCCCCCTATTTTTATAATAATATGTGTCTTAAAGCATCAATATCTTTTATTATAAATTTATTTTTAGAATAACTTATTATATCTTCATCTTGCATCTTAGAAAGTTCTCTTGAAAGTGAACTTCTACAAACATTTAAATACTCAGCTAATTGATTTCTGTTTAGTTCTATATTAAAAGATTCTTTTCCTGTTTCTTTATATTTTCTTAAAAGAAAGGTAGCTATTTTTTCCCTCATACCTTTTAAAAGTAAAATATCAATTTTATTATTAAGAATAAAGTTTTTCTGCGCAATAATCATTAAAAGATTATTAATTAGATTTATATGAAATTCACATTTATTATTACAACTTCTTATTATTCTATCATAGGATATAAAAACAACCTTTGTATCCTCAATAGCTGTAACATTTACAGGGCTTTTTTTGTCTTTCCTACACACTATAGATTCTGCAAACATATCAGATTTTTTAACTATAGACACTATAACCTTATCCCCTGCTAAGTTTTCTTTTGTTATTTCGCACACTCCACTTAGTACTATTCCTATATTTTCTACAAAGTCACCTTCCATAAATATACTAGATCCTTTACTATAACTTTTTATTTTATAATTAAGGCAAGGAATAATTTTATATATATCTTCTCCTTCTATAGAATCAAAAAGTCTTGATTCTTTTAAAACATCTATATAATTTTCTATACTCATAATAATCCCCTTTCTTTTTATTTTGTTGCTATAGCAACATACAATAGTAAAAATTTATATTATATTTATTTTACAATAGTTTATAGGATTTAAGGAGATGGGAATTATGGAAAAAATGTTTTGTTTTCAATGTCAAGAAGCTGCAGGTTGCACAGGTTGTACTATAAAAGGGGTATGTGGTAAAACTCCTTCACTTGCAAAACATCAAGATATTCTTATATATTTAACAAAAGGTCTTTCTGAAGTAACAACTTTGCTTCGTGAAAAAGGCGAAAAAATAGATGAAAAAATTAATCACATGGTTGTTTTAAATCTATTCTCTACTATTACAAATGCAAACTTTGATGAAAAAGTATTTAATAAATTAATAAATGAAACTGTAAAAGTAAAAGAATCATTAATAGAAAAATTAGATAAAACAGTTTTAAGTGAAGCTGCATTATTTGCGCCAAAAACTGTAGATGAAATATATGAAGCATCTTCAAAAGCTAGTGTTTTACATGAACAAAACGAAGATATACGTAGCCTTAAAGAACTTATAGTATATGGAGTTAAAGGTCTTTCTGCATATATGAAACATGCTATAGAACTAAAACATGATAGTGAAGATATACATTCATTTATGCAAATGGCTTTATCAAAAACTTTAAAAACTAATATAACAGCTGATGAATTAATAGCTTTAACACTTGAAACAGGAAAAGTTGGTGTAGATGGTATGGCTTTACTTGATACTGCAAACACATCAACTTATGGGCATCCTGAAATAACAAAAGTAAATATAGGTGTTGGTAAAAATCCTGGTATATTAGTTTCAGGTCATGATTTATTTGACCTTGAACAACTTTTAAAACAAACAGAAGGAACTGGAGTAGATGTTTATACTCACTCTGAAATGCTTCCTGCGCACTACTATCCAGCATTTAAAAAATACTCACACTTTGTAGGAAATTATGGTAATGCATGGTATATGCAAACTAAGGAATTTGAATCATTTAATGGACCTATTTTAATGACTACAAACTGTATAGTTCCTCCAAAGGATTCATATAAAAATAGATTATTTACAACAGGTGCTGCTGGATACGAAGGATGCTATCATATAGAAAAAGATGAAAATGGACTAAAAGATTTTTCAAAAATTATACAACTTGCTAAAACTTGTCCTGCTCCAACTGAAATAGAAACAGGTGAAATTGTAGGAGGATTTGCACATAATCAAGTTACACTACTTGCTGATAAAGTTGTTGAAGCTGTAAAAAGTGGAGCTATTAAAAAATTCTTTGTAATGGCAGGATGTGACGGTAGACATGCATCAAGATCATACTATACAGACTTTGCTAAAGCTCTTCCAAATGATACTGTTATATTAACAGCAGGATGTGCAAAGTATAAATATAATAAATTAGACCTTGGTGACATTGGTGGAATTCCAAGAGTTTTAGATGCTGGTCAATGTAATGACTCATACTCTCTAGCAGTTATTGCATTAAAGCTAAAAGAAGCTTTTGAACTTGATGATATAAATGACTTACCTTTAGAGTTTAATATAGCTTGGTATGAGCAAAAAGCAGTTATAGTTCTTTTATCACTACTTTACCTAGGAGTTAAAAATATTCATCTAGGACCAACACTACCTGCATTTTTATCACCTAATGTAGCTAAAGTTTTAGTAGAAAACTTTGGAATACAAGGAATTTCAGATGTAGAAACTGATATTAAAAACTTTATGAAATAATTTAAAGGCTATCCTAGGATAGCCTTTATTGCTTGTTTTGAAATTTTAACTACTTTATTTATTTCCTCTTTTGTTATTGTAAGAGGTGGATTAAAATATATAACATTTCCAAGTGGTCTTAAAAGAATTCCTTTTTTTAATCCTTCTTTATAAATTTTATATCCTACTCTCATTTTTGAGTCAAACTCTTCTTTAGTTTCTTTGTTTTTTACAAGCTCTATAGCGTTAATAAGTCCTATGCTTCTTATTTCTCCTGTATATTTATAGTTACCTAATTCTTCATTTAAAAGATTATTAAAATAAATAGCATTTTCCTTTGCATTTTCCAATATATTTTCTTCCTTAAATATTTTTAAAACCTCAACTCCACAAGATGCAGCAAGAGGATTGCCACAATATGTATGACTATGCATAAATGCTTTTCCTTCATTATAATCTGCATAAAAAGCATTATATATTTCATTTGTTGTTACTGCTATTGCCATAGGCATATATCCACCTGTAAGACCCTTTGACAAACACATAATATCAGGAGATATATTTGCAATTTGTGTTGCAAACATTTCACCACATCTTCCAAACCCTGTAGCTATTTCATCTGCTATTAAGTGAATATTATGTTTTGTACACTCTTCTCTTAGTTTTTTTAAAAATATAGGTGGATATATTTTCATACCTGCTGCCGCTTGTACCAAAGGTTCTACTAAAAAGCCACATACTTCATTTGAGTGCATTTCAATATTTTCTTTTACACTTTTAAAACATTCAGCTGTGCATTTTTCTCTACATTTTCCGTATTTACATCTATAGCAATCAGGTGCCTCTACTCTTATAATATCCATTAAAAGTGGTTTATACATTTTAGAGTAAAGATCCACTCCACTTACAGATAAAGCTCCTATTGTTTCCCCATGATAAGCATTTTCTAATGCCATAAATCTAGTTTTTTTAGGATTTCCTGTTTGATAATGATATTGAAAACTCATTTTCATAGCTGCTTCTATTGCTGATGAACCATTATCTGTAAAGAAAAACTTTGTAAGCTGTTTTTGAATAATTTCACTTAACCCATCACAAAGATTTATAACTGGTATGTTTGAAAAATTAGCAAATATTACATGTTCCAAATCATCTATTTGATTTTTAACAGCGCTATTTATTCTTTCATTACTGTGTCCTAATAAATTACACCACCATGAACTTACTACATCTATATAGGAGTTATTATTTATATCATACAAATAAACCCCTTTTCCTTTTTTAATAACTATAGGCTTTAATTCCTCGTAGTCTTTCATTTGTGAACATGGATGCCAAATATATTTTAAATCTTTATTAACTAAATTTTCCATGTTAAACCTCCCTATACAAACTACATATAGTATTTGTATCTATATTTAATCCTTTGTTTTTTTCAACTACATCTATAATAGGTATATTTGTAATACTCTCTATTACATTTTTATTATCAATATGAGCTATATTTTTATAATCAAAACAATTTAAAATAATTCCTTTTATATTAATCCCAATACTTTTAGCATATTCTACAGTTAACACAGTAGAATTAATAGCGCCAACATATGGATTTGTAACAATTACTATATCAAGATTTAATGCTTTTATAACATCAGTTAACATAATATTTCTTTCAAGGTTAACAGGGCAAATTATTCCCCCTGCCCCTTCAACTGTAATATAATCATATTTTTCTTTTAAATTATTAAAATCACTTTTTATTTTGTCTAAATTTATATCTATACCTTCTATCTTACTAGCAAGATGTGGTGATACTGGAGTTTTCATTATATAAGAAACACATTTATCTAAATCTTCATTAAGTGATGAGTATTTTAATACCTCTAATCCATCACAGCTAATAACCTTATTATTTTCTATGTTAGCTCCACTTAAAACAGGTTTATAGTATCCAGCATTAACTTTATTATCTATTAAGCTTTTTGTAATTAAAGATGATATGTATGTTTTTCCTACATCTGTTGATGTTGCAGTTATAAATAAGGCTTTTGTCATATTAATTCCACCTTATATCCACATGATTTAATCATGTCTAAGTCATCTTTTAAAGATATACCAATAGTAGTTAACATATCACCTGATATAGCTCCATTAGCCCCTGATAAAAATGCCTTTTTACCTTTATCACTTAAAAGAGCTCTTCCTCCAGCAAGTCTTATTACAGAATCTGGAGCAATAAATCTATATATTGCTATAGACTTTAATATTTCTTCTTCTGATAAAGCATTAATATTTTCAAGTGGAGTTCCTTTTATAGGATTTAATATATTTACAGGAATAGATTTTACTCCTAAAGAGCTTATTTCAAATGCCATGTCAATTCTATCTTCAAGACTTTCTCCAAGACCAAATATTCCACCACTACATACTTTAAGGCCTGCTTTATGAGCATTTTTTATAGCCTCTATTTTTTCATCATATGTATGGGTTGTACAAATTTTATTAAAAAAATTACGAGATGTTTCAAGATTATTATGGTATCTAGTAACTCCAGATTCTTTTAATTTTTTAAATTCTTCATATGTTAAAAGTCCATTAGAAGAACAAAGCTTTATTGAAGATTTGCTTTTTATCTTTTTATAAGTATTGCAAATTTGATCTATTTCACCTTCACTTAACTTTCTACCTGAGGTTACAATTGAAAATCTTAAAATACCTCCTTTTTCATTTTTCAATGCAGCATCTATTATTTTTTCATCATCTAAAAGAGGGTACTCTTCTATATTTGTATTGTAATAAATAGATTGAGCACAGTATTTACAGTCTTCAGAGCATCTTCCACTTTTACCGTTTATAATGCTACAAACATCAAATGAGTCACCTAACTTTGCTTTTCTTATATCATCAGCTGAATTTAAAAGACTATCTAAATCCTCTTTATAAAGCTTAATAGCTTCTTCTTTTTCTATGCTATATCCATTTATAATACTTTCTTTTAATTTATTAATATCCACTTAAAAATCCCCCTTTTTAATTATAGGTATAAGCTTTTTACTAATATAAGCTACAAAAAATACAATTGCTATATCTCCTGGAACAGCAAGTACAAAGCAGTATAGTAAAAGACTTAAAACACCTATTTGTGATGATATGAAAAAGTTAGAAATAATATAGTAATATATCATTCCTAATGTATAAACAGCCATTAAACCTACAAAACCTGCAATTAATAATCTTTTAAATGTTATTTTCTTTGAAGATTCCACTATTTTACCTGTTAAGTATGTACCTACTAAAAAACCTATAATATATCCAAATGTAGGTTGAAGAATATATCCTATTCCTCCTCCGTTTGTAAAAATAGGAAAACCACATAATCCAATAAAAATATATACTCCAACAGAAATTGCTCCTTTTTTAGAACCTAATATAATTCCAGCAAGTGTTGTAAATAAAAATTGAAGAGTAAATGGAACAACTGGAATAGGTATTTTTATAAAAGCACCTACAGCTATAAGTACAGAAAAAAAAGTACATATAACCATGTTATGTGTTTCCATCTTTTTTCTAACTACATTCATTTGTTAACCTCATTTCTTACTATAGTTTACATTTTTTCTACAATATCATAAAAAAAATAGTATTGTCAACATATTTTTAATATAAGTTGACAATACTATTTACTATTTTACTAAAAACTTTTTATAATTTACTGTTCCACCAGAAACATTTATAACATCATATCCATTTAAATATAATACTGTACATAATCTAGCACTTCTTATCCCTGCTTGACAAATTATATAGTACTTACTTTCCTTATCTAAGTATTCTTCTACGTCATTTAAAATATCATTCATTGGAATATTTTTAGCTCGTGGAATATGTCCTTTTTTAAACTCAGATGCTTCTCTTATATCTATAATATTTATATTATCCATATTATCTAATTCATTTACATCTATTGAGGTAAATGTTTTGCTATTTAATAAACTATTCATATGTAATCCTCCATAACTTTCTTATATAGTACATTGTATTAACTAACAATATTTATTGTCAACTAAAATAAAAAAGATAGGTTTCCCTATCTTTAAGCAGCATACTTTTGATTTAGTCCCTTAGTTGCTTTTGAAAGCATTATACTTATAGGTACAGCAGCTAAAGCACTTACTCCTCCTTGAATAAGGTTCCCTACAATAGCACCTAGTGCACCATTCATTCCAAATAATACGGTTTCATATGTAAAATATCCAAATACCATAAACGCCCCTGCAATTATACCTGATATACATATAGCTACAACTCTATTAATTCCATCTTTTAAAGCTTCATAAATTAATCCACATAAAAATCCTTCAATTGCTTTTATAATTAAGGTTCCTGGTGCAAATGCTATATAGCCTAAAAGCAAATCAGCAATACATGAACCAATTCCCCCTGCTATAGCTCCTTTTTTCTTACCAAGTGTAATTGCTACAGAAAATATCATTATATCCCCAAAATTAACGTATCCTCCTGTAGACGGAATATGAATTTTAACAACCATTGTACAAACAGCAACTATAGCAATACAAAGTGCTGTAAATACTAATGATTTTGTTGATATCCTTTTCATTTTAAATCCCCCTTACAATGTACCGATACACTTTAAAAGTGTTTTTAATTATAAATATAATACAATTTTTATTTTAAATGTCAACATCTTTTATGTATAATTATATAAAATATATTTCTTTTCTTTATATACTTGTAAATTGTTCTTACCTGTTATGTATGTTATCATTAATTATCGAAACAAATGAAAGGTTGAATTTTATGGATTTTAAACAATTAGGAATTAATACTGATATAGTTAGTTTACTTAAAAAACAAGGAATAACTACTCCAACAGAAATTCAGGAAAAAGCTATTCCACTTATAAAAGAAGGAAAAGACATTATAGGAGAAGCTCAAACAGGAACAGGAAAAACATTTTCTTTCCTTATACCTATAATTGAAAATATATCTTTAAACGTAACTTCTCCTCAAGCGTTAATACTTTCTCCAACTAGAGAACTTGCACTTCAAATAACAAACGAAGCTGAAAAACTTGCATCTGGTAAAGATATTAACATACTTTCTGTATATGGAGGACGTGATATTGCATCACAGCTTAAAAAAATCAAAAAAGGAATACATATAATAGTTGCTACTCCTGGAAGACTACTTGACCATATAGAAAGAGAAGCATTAGATTTTAAAAAGTTAAAATCATTTGTAATAGATGAAGCAGATCAAATGCTTTTAATGGGATTTAAAAATGAAATTGAAAAAATTTCATCTATTCTTCCGAAAAAACGTCAAACACTATGTTTTTCTGCTACTATAAACTCAGATGTAAAAAAATTAGCTTATAGATATACTAATAACCCTATTTTTATATCTATTAAAAAGGAAGAAATAACACTTGAAAATATTAAGCAGTTTGTTGTTGAAACTTCAGATAGACATAAACAGTCTTCTCTTTTTAAAGTTCTTAATGAAGACAATCCTTTTATGGCTATTATATTTTGCAGAACTAAAAGACGTGCTGATGTTTTAGAGGAGGCTATGGTTCAAGCTAAATATAACTGTGCAAAAATACATAGTGATATTCCACAGCCTAAAAGAGAAAGAATAATAAAATCATTTAGAAACTGTGAAATACAATATTTAATAGCAACAGATGTAGCTTCACGTGGTCTTGATATAACAGGAGTTTCTAATATATATAATTATGATATGCCTGAAACACCTGAAATATATATTCACAGAATAGGTAGATGTGGAAGAGCTGGAGATGAAGGTTACACATGTTTATTTGCAGCTCCTAAAGATACAAAGCTTTTAAAAGCTATTGAAGAAAAAATTGAATTTGATATTCCTAGAAGATTAGTAGATTAAAAGAAAAAGTTAAGAATATATGTTATATTCTTAACTTTTTCTTTTTATGCTTTTGAATATTTATTAGGTGTATAATAATATTTGTTAAGTAAAATATTTTCCAAGGAGGTGTATTTATGAATAATTATAATAATGCTAAAAACTTAACTTCTAATCGTATTTTAGTTCTTATTTGGAGTATTTTTATTGGTATACTTTCAGGAATAGTTGTTGTTCTTTATAGATTACTACTTGGAAACGCTGAAAAATACTCTTTTTATCTTTATAATATTTTAAGGAATAATATTAAATGGACTCCATTATATTTATTAGTTTTATGTATTTTAGGATATTTTATAGGACATTTAGTTTCTAAAAACTCTATGATTAGTGGAAGTGGAATTCCCCAAGTTAAAGGTATAATAATGGGATATTTTAAAAACAATTGGTTAAGTACTTTAATAAAAAAATTTATAGCAGGTACACTTGGAATTTTAGGAGGACTATCCCTTGGACGAGAAGGTCCCTCTATACAACTTGGTGCATGTGTTGCTGAAGGTCTTTCTAAAAAATATAAAGGATCTAGAATGGAAAAGAAAATACTTATAGCTAGTGGTGCAAGTGCTGGGCTTGCTGCTGCATTTAATGCCCCTTTATCCGGTGTTGTTTTTGCACTTGAGGAAGTATTTAAATATTTCTCTCCTTTAATATTAATGTCAACTATGACATCTGCTATAATAGCAGATTTTATATCAAAAGAAATTTTTGGACTATCTCCCATTTTTAATTTTAATGTTTCAGGTGCTATACCACTTAACTCATACTATTTATTAATAATTCTTGGAATAATACTTGGAGTTTTAGGATGTTTTTATAACTATATTATTTTGAAAGTACAAAAATTTTATAAAAAACTAAACTTTATACCTAAAAAAGCACTTCCTATTATACCTTTAGTATTTGCTTTAGTATTTGGTATTTTTTATCCTGTTGTTTTAGGAGGCGGACACAGGGTAATTGAAGAAATTAATCTTTCAACAGGTGCTACTATTTTAATATCAATATTTATACTTAAATTTTTATTTTCAATGATAAGCTTTGGATCTGGAGCTCCTGGTGGAATATTTTTTCCTCTGCTTATTTTAGGTGCTTTAATAGGTGGTATATTTGCAGCATTTTGTGTAAATTTTTTAGGATATGAAAGTGTTTATTATTATAACTTTGTAATAATAGCTATGGCTGGATACTTTACTGCTATAGTAAGAGCTCCTATTACTGGAATAATTCTAATTACTGAAATGACAGGATCATTTCAGCATCTTTTATCACTAGGAGTTGTATGTATAACATCATACATAGTAGCTGAAAGCTTAAAAAGTATACCTATATATGATTCTCTTTTAGAAAATCAACTTAAGGATAAAAACCTATTCTTTAATGAAATTGAAGATAGTAAAAAAATAATGATAGATTCCATTGTCCACTATGGTTCTAAAATATCTAATAAAAAAGTTAAAGATATAAAATGGCCTAAAAGAGTTCTTTTACTTTCTATAAAAAGAATGGATAATGAAATTATTCCAAATGGAGATACAGTTATTAAAGAAGGAGACTATCTACTTTTTCTAACTGATACACATAATGAATATACTGCAAAAGAACATATATTAAAAATAACATCATCATAAATAAAAAATGGCATCTTAGTTAAGATGCCATTTTTTATTTATCTTTTTAATTCAATTATATTTTCTATAAGTGGAATACATCTTCCACAAACTGTTCCAGCTCCTGTTGCTTCTTGAACTTTTTCTACAGTATCTGCTCCGTTTTTAACTGCATTTACAACATCTTCAAGTGAAACATTTTTACATCCACATACTGAAGCAAGTATTGCCTCTATTTCTTCACTACAAGTTCCACAAACAGTAGATGCACCTGTCATTTCTTTAACTTCGTCTAATGTACGAGCACCTTTGATCATTGCCTTTCTTATATCTATGTACTCCACATTATTACAATGACAAACAACTCTATTTCCAGCCATATTCTTTTTCCCCCTTTTTTATAATGAATTCTTTTAATATAATAGCATATATTTTTATTAAAAGATATATATTATTTGTTAATAATAATTACACTATACAATTTCTTCAATAGAATTAAAGTCTATTTTGTTTTCTCTTATACTTAAAGTAACTTTTCTTTTTCCATCTGATAGTTTTATACTTTTTTCACAAGTATCTATAATATTCATATCGGCTTTACTAAAAAATGACTTTAAATTATTATCAAGTAAAATACTATTATCTTCTAAGGCAAGTCCACTGCTCATATTCATAACCTTATCTATATTTAAAAGAAGGTTATTTATATCCATTTTTTGTTCTTTTGATAAAAGAAAAGCTTTTAATGATACTAACTTTGTTAGTGAAATGTGTTTTTCTTCTTCAACTACATTAACTAATATAGAATCTAACTCTATATTTTTGTATATAACTTTTTTATCCTCTATTATTTTCTCCATTAAGTCAGTATTAACACTATAAATAGCTTTTAAATAATCTACTACACTATTTTCTTCTAAACTTCCTAATTGTCTAATTACTTTTCCCATATATTCACCTCTATAAAATTACCCTTCTCTATTTTGAGAAGGGCAAAAATTTAATCTAAATATTTTTCTCCATAGCCATAGTTTTCTACTACATAGTCAATATCTTTGTCTCCTCTTCCACTAAGACATACAAGAATTGATCCTGTTCCTCTTCTTTTAGCTTCCTTCATAGCATATGCAACTGCATGAGAACTTTCAATAGCTGGAATAATACCCTCATATCTTGAAAGTTTAAAGAAAGCATCCATAGCTTCATCATCGCTTATAGTGTCATATTTTACTCTTCCTAAGTCTCTTAAAAATGCATGCTCTGGACCTACTGATGGATAGTCTAGTCCACTTGCAACTGAATACACAGGTGCTGGTTCACCTTTTTCATCTTTAAGCATAATGCTTTCAAATCCATGCATCATTCCTTTGCTTCCATATGTCATTGAAGCTGCATGATCACCTAATTTATCACCTTTTCCAAGTGGCTCTACTCCACATATCTCAACAGGCTCATCTAAAAATGGAATAAACATACCAGCTGCATTACTTCCACCACCTACACATGCACAAACCATATCAGGTAAAAGCCCTGTCATTTCCTTAAATTGATCCTTTGCTTCATAACCTACAACAGATTGAAAATCCCTAACCATTAAAGGAAATGGGTGTGGACCTAGTGCTGATCCTATACAGTATATAGAATCTTTATAGTTTTTAGCATATGATTCAAATGCAGAATCAACTGCTTCTTTAAGAGTTTTTAACCCATGACTTACAGGTACAACCTTAGCACCTAGTATTTTCATTCTTGTAACGTTAGGCGCTTGTTTTGCAATATCTACTTCACATAACGATAGGTAAGCCTTTGAAGTCATCTCCAGCTTTTCCCCCGTTCCACACCGTACGTGCGACTTTCACCGCATACGGCGTTCCATCAATTACTAATCACTCATTATTATTTCATTACCAATCATTTTACGATATTTATTAATCTTTTCTAATGCATCTTTGGTTAACTTAAGTTTTTCAAGATATTTGTTTATCAAATGAGCCTCTACTACATGAATAAGTTTATGCACATCATAGTTTACTAATATAAGGTTTTGGTATTTATCATCTCCACCTAATTCAATAGGTATTTTATGATGAACTTCCATGTTTATATTTAAAGGTTTTCCTGTTACTGAACATTTTCCTCTTTGTGCTGAATAAAGAGATAATCTATTATCATTGTATTCTACACTTTTATGAGGAATAGGATTTTCAGTTAAATAAAGAAGTAAATCTTTGTTTATAAAACCTAATTTATCATGGATTTCTTGTCTACCTTGTTCTGTATAATTAGTTATATTTTGTGTACATACTTTTGGTGTTTTCATTGATATATGTGAAATTGGATAAATAGCCGTTTTACATACATAAATTTCTTTTCCACCAAAGTTCTTATATCGCCGTAGATACTCTTTAGATTTAGTACCACTTTTATTTCTTAGTAGTCTAAATCGTTTATTGATAAAGTATTTTAGACTAAAATTAATTATTTTAAAGTCAATTGTAACATGTGTTGCAATTCTATAATAGTTCTGTGCCCCTGCAATAATTTGGTTAAGAATAAATACATTATCACCTCTTGGGTGTTTTTGTATATATTTTACTTCCTTTTTAATTAAAGCCTTCACATTTTCTATTGCTTTATCCGTCATATGTGAATATATAACCCATTTATTATTCTTCTGATGAACTTTTATTTTAAATCCTAAGAATTCAGTTGCTCTCTGTCTAACATCTGTTATGGTTGATTTTTCTTGACTTATTTCCAAATTAAGTCTTTCTTTTAACCATTTCTTAGTTGCTATAAATATTCTTTGTGCAGTATAATAATCTTTGCAGAATATTTTAAAGTCATCAGCATATCGAACTTGATAAATTTCTTTTAGATTGGATTTTCTTAGATGTCTATATTTATTTCCACTTAAACTCCAATCACAACGTTTAGTGTTATATGACATCCATTGGTTACTAATCCACCAATCTAATTCATTAAGGACTATGTTTGATAACAAGGGGGATAATATTCCTCCTTGTGGAACACCTTTAGTCTGTATACCTTCACCATCTACTTCAGATTTAAGCATTTTAGCAATTATACTTAAAAGTTTTTTATCTCGAATTCCTAATGTCCACATTTGTTTTAATAACTTGGCGTGGTCAACATTATCAAAGAAACTCTTAATATCTATGTCAACTACTACATAGCATTTTTCTCTGTTGATTTTCTTATAGGTATAAGCTATAGCATTTTCAACATTTCTATTAGGTCTGAAACCATAACTATGAGGATGAAATTTTGCTTCACATATAGGTTCTAGTATTTGTTTTATACATTGCTGTATAATTCTATCTTCAATACATGGAATACCTAATGGTCGCATTTTTCCATTAGATTTGGGTATTTCTACCCTTCTAACTTTTTGTGGAATATAATTGCTAAATCTAGCTTTTATATATTCTAAAAATTCCTCCGTAGTCATATTTTCTATATGCTTTATTGTATGTCTGTTAGTACCTGGTGTTTTACTTCCTTTGTTATTCTTTATCGTTCTATATGCTAATAATATATTTTCATCTTTTATAATAAGGTTATATAAATGAGTAAAAGAACTATTATTTTTACTTTGTTTATATAAATTATCTAAAATAGGTTGCATATTATAGTATTCATTATATCGCAACTCATTTTTCTTTAAACTTTTATCGTGTTGCTTTAGAATTGATTTCTTATTCGTTGTATACATTGTTTAGGTCAATTATTTCCCCCTTTTCACAGGACTTTAACAGAAATAATTTCTCTTAGTCTTAACTTGAACCCTAAATTTTATTGAAATAATAAATTATTGATTTCTTAATAATTGACTTGAGCCTATCCCTCCACCATCGTTAAATGGTTTCCACGGTACTGTGGCTCTACTCTCACTAGAATAAAAATATGTTATAGAAATGAATTTATTGAACAATATATTAGAATTTATTAGATAGGGGAATTAATAATTCCCCTATCTTTGGGATGATGAAAGTTTTATTTACATTTAGGTGGTATTTTATTTTTAAAATCTAAAAATGTATTGTAAACCACCCTCATGTTTTCTTCAAATTTTCCAGGTTTTATTCCCTTTCCTTCACCTGCCAGATACGGTAATATCTGATAATAGTAAGGCGTAGGACTTAAGGTTTTGATAATCTGGTTAACCCCAAGTTTTTTAACATCTTCATATGTGTATGCCATATTAACACCTCCTTTCTATGAAAGGTATGTTAATATGGTATCTTTTTTATCTTTTATATTCAATCAATAATTTTCATTTCTTTTCCATATTACCGTATCTTAGGTTTAATAAGAAACCTCCACGTTTCTAGCTTTCCACGTTCCGATAATTCTATCTTTACATATATCCTTAGGTTTTTCCTGTAGACCTGTTTCAACAATACTCCCTGTAAGAGTATAAGGACTTTCATAACATGGAATTTTACTCATCCTCTGAAACGACATTTTTATTGCCATACACATTTCTATGTATTAATCCTTTAGACCTTTACATTCGGAAATTCGTCAGTTGCTCGTCACAACGATTCTAACCATAGATATTTTATAGACCCCCGACCTATCATGTACTTGACTGCCTCCAGTTCACTTTTCCTCAACTCAATGTTAGGGTACACTCTCAGCCGACTTCACCGAGCTTCTAACCTTTCTACCTTATTATAGAAACGCTAGTCGGAGTATTAGGGATAGCCCTTCAAGACGTTACTCTATCATTTGACTATTCAAATTATCAGTTCTCATAAGACATAATGTCTTATGGGTTAATCTTTGATACTTCATGTATTATTAAATTAACAACGTGTCGCACCCATGTGAATTTCACATTCAAGACCAAAGAAAGCTGCTGCAGTAGCTAGTGCTACCCCATGTTGCCCTGCACCTGTTTCTGCAATAAGTCTTTTTTTACCCATGAATTTTGCAAGAAGTCCTTCTCCCATACAATGGTTAAGTTTATGTGCCCCACTATGATTTAAATCTTCACGTTTTAAATATATTTGACAATTTCCTATTTTTCTTGATAGTCTTTCACAATGATATACAGGTGTTGGTCTACCTTGAAATTCTTTTCTAATTCTTCTAAGTTCATTTATAAACTGTGATGAATGACATATTGTTTGATAAGCATTAGCTATTTCTTCAAAAGCTGGTTTTAATTCTTCACTTAAAAAAGCTCCTCCATACTCACCAAAATAGCCATTTTTATCTGGATAATTTTTTAAATATGTTTTATAATCCATTTTTCCCCTCCAAAATAACTATAAAAATTATTGTATTTACCTTGTGTGATACCTCTAGGAAAATATATCTATTTAAATCATATCACTTAAAATATTCCATATCAATAAAACAAAGAAAGTCACACCAAATTTAGTGTGACTTTCCTTATAATGCATATATTATAATTCCTGATATAAAACTTATAACAAAAAGCATTAGAGTTATTATAAATGCCTTTTTCTTAGATTTACTTTCCTTAAATAAATATATTAAAGCAAGACCTGCATTTGAGGATAAACCTGCAATTACAGCAGGGAATCCTATTACATTCATAGTAAATAACTTCACAATACCTAATGATATTGCACAGTTAGGTATAAGACCTAATAGTGAAACTATAAATATCTGTAATATTCCATGCTCTTTTCCAATTAAATGCTCTATATGAACATATTCTAATCCTAACGATATTACAACAGTTATTATGTAAAGATAAATTGATACTTTTAATCCTCTTTCTATAGAATGAGTTAAAACCTTAGATAAACTTATTTTTTCTTCATCTATACATTTAGCTCCTTCTTTTTCCATATTATCTGTAGATTTTATATCAACATTTATAGGTCTTCTAACTATAACAAAATCTATTATATATCCAAATAATATAGCTAATACAATTTTAGTAAGTATTATAGGTAAAATACTTCCATATGATTCTGGAGAGGTTAATAAAACAGGTATTGCCTCATCAGATGTTGCTAAAAATATTGCCATCATAGTACCGAGACTTATTATTCTTTTTGAATAAAGGGCAACAGCCATAACAGAAAATCCACATTGTGGAATTGCTCCAACTAATGAGCCTAAAACAGGACCTAAAATTCCTGCCCTTCTTACTTTTTCTTGAAGCTTTCCTGAAAACTTATGCTCTATATACTCTATAGCTATAAAGGTTAATATAAGTATTAATATCATAGGTATTATATCTATAAATGAATGATATAAAATATGCATTACAGGGCTTCCATGTTCGTGTACATGTTCATGAGAATGTTCAAAAAATTCCATATTTCCTCCTATTTTTTTCCTTTAATTATCATTGATAATCTTTATCATCTATTATAATTTTAATACTATTTATATTTTTGTCAATAAATAATATTTTTATAACCTTTTATTGACTTATTTTCCAAGTTCTATTATAATCCTTTTATAACATATAATATCAATAGGTTTTATAGGTTTAAGGAGGGGTGCTTATGTATGTAAATTCAATTGTATTTTCCATTATGATTTTTATAATAATTGTATTTGTTTTGTCTTCTTTTTTATTTTTTGTTTATTTTTCTAAAGGATTACAAAATATTAGTAACCAAATACTGAAACTTTCTCAAGGAGATTTAACAAAAACCTTATACGTATCTGATAAAAGTATTTTTAAAGGCCTTACAAAAAACATAAACCTTTTTATACTAAAAATTAGAGAGTTAATAAATGAATCTACTAATATGACAGATAAACTTATAGACTATTGTAAAACTCTTGAGGATGATTCTAAAAAAGTAAAGCTTGCTTCTCTTGAAAATAGTAAGTTTATAGAAGCTCTTGCTACACAAACACACGAGCAGCTTAACGAAACTTCTGGTGCACACAGTCTTATTAATGAAATAGCAAAAGACCATGAACGTATACTTACAAGTGCTAATGAAATAGAGACTTTATCAACTTCTATGATGGAACTTGTTAAAAATGGTAATGAATCTTACGAAAGTTTAACACTTCGCTTATCAAAATCTTCCGACTCAAATTTAAAACTAGCAGATAAAATAAGTAATTTAAATGACAGAGCATACAAAATTCAAGAAATAGCTGATGCAGTAAGTGATATTAGTAAAAATACAAATTTACTTTCTCTTAATGCATCTATTGAAGCAGCTAGATCTAGTAAAGCTGGTCATGGATTTGCAGTAGTTGCTAATGAAGTTAGAAAACTTGCTAATATATCCTCTGATCAGGCAAATGAAATACAACTTATAATTAATGAAATAAAAACTGAGATTCTTGATATTACAAAATGGATGAACTCTGAAGTTGATATAATAAATAAAAACATTGAGTTTTCAAATGTAATAAAAGAAAGTTTATCTAATATATCTGTTCAAAGTCAAAATACACTTACATCTATTAATGAAATAAATTCAACTATTTTAGATCAAGATAGCAAAATAAATAAAATAAAACTATTAATAGATGCTACCTACTCTATTTCAGAAAATACATTTAGTAGAAGTGAAGATCTTAAGGGTCAGTCTACACTTCAAATAGGTGCTGTTAAAAATACGCTTTCATCTATTAAAAACCTTAATGATATGAACAAAAAGTTACGTGAAACCTTAGCTTCATTTGCTAAAAATTATGAAATAACAAGCTCTACTAGAGCTTATATAGAAAACGGAATGGAGTCTTTAAGACGTCTTGCTCAAAATCCTACTTTAGCACTTATGGATTATAATAAATGTACTGCTACTTTAAAAGATAGTATTAAAGACCATCCTGAATTTGACTTATTTGCTATAATGCAAAAAGATGGACTTAGAAAAGCTATTACACTTGATTATACTAAAGAGCAAGTATATGTAAATTTTTCACACAGACAGTACTTTAAAGAAAGTATTTCAGGTAGAGAATTTAGATCAAATCCTTATATATCTGATGATACTTATAACTACTGTATAGCATTAACTGTTCCTGTAAGAGATCATAACAATAATATTGTAGGAATACTTATAGGAGACTTAATACTTGGATAACTATTAAAAGGCTATTAGATTAACTACTAGCCTTTTAATATTACCTACACCATTTTCTACACTTATCCATTTTTCTACTACACTCTACCTCTTTAGACCCACAAAGCGGACATACCTTTTTATCATTTTCATATTTTATTTCATATGTAGAGTCACAACCACTACATATAAATTTACAATGTTGTGTAGTAAAATTTCCTCCACCTATTTTAATAGCATTTCCATCTATTAATGCAATTGCTATTTTCTTTCTCGCACTATCTATTATGTTTTGAAATGTCTGTCTTGAGACCATCATTTTCTCTGCACACTCTTCTTGATTAAGTCCCTCAATATCCTTTAATCTAATTGCCTCAAGTTCCTCTATTTTAAGATAAACTTCTTTAAGTTGACATTTAGGTTTTCCAAAGGGAATAAAGTAGGTGTCTTTTGGGAAAAACTCAACTTTTCTAAATTTAGTAGGTCTTGACATTTCTAATCCTCCTTACAATTTTTACATAAACCTACAAACATAACATCTGAATCATATATATTAATATTATTTTCTTGTTCTATACTCCTCATTAATTTTAAATACTGTGCTGTTAATTCTTTATTTTTAATATCTTTTATATTGTTACATTTGTTACATTTAAAATGAATATGTATAGGTTTTTTACTAAAAATCTTCATTTCATAATAGTTAGTACCATTTATATTAGTTTCTTTAAATACTCCAAGATCTCCAAATATCTTTAGTCCTCTATAAACTGTAGCAATTCCTATTCCATAATCTTTTAATTTTTCATATACATCTAAAGCATTTAAATGATCCTTTGAGCTTAATACTGTTTTTAATATAAGCTCTTTTTTATGTGTAAATTTATATCCGTTTTTTTTTAAAATATTTTTTATTAATGTTATTTGGCTATTCATAATTATTCTGTACAATTACCTTCATGCTGATGCTCAGTGCAAACACTACCTGTTGACTTTAAGCTTCCACTTATAAAACTTTTTATAATATCATTGCAGCTGCCACAAGCCCCTACAATTACATCAATGTTGTTTTCTTTAAATAAATTTTGAGCAGTTTCTCCCATTCCTCCTGAAATTATAACATTAATATTTTTTTCACTTAAAAATACAGGTAAAAATCCTGGCTTATGTCCTGGATTTTCAATAAAATCCTCGTTGGTAACTTGTCCATTTTCCACATGATAAATTTTAAAACCTTCACAATGTCCAAAATGCCCACTTACTAAATTATTTTCACTTGCTATTGCTATTTTCATATTATATAATCCCCCTTAGTCTACTAACAAATATTTTTTAATATTATTCCACATTTCAACTATTGCTTTTCTTGCTATACTTTCTTCAAAATAAGTTATAGGTTTTAACTTATTAATAGATTGAATAACCACATTATCATAAGGTATTTTTCCTACTATTTTTAAGTCACTACTAAAGTTTTCTATTTGATTTGAAACTTTTTCATTTATATCATACTTATTAATACAAACCATTACTTTAATATTAAAATGACTACATAAATCATAAACTCTTTTAAAATCTTCAAACCCTGATTTTGTAGGTTCTGTTACTATAAGAACTGCATCACTACCAGTAATAGATGATATAACTGGACAACCTATTCCTGGTGATGAATCTATTATAGTCAAAATATTTTCTTTATTGTAATCCTTAGCTTTTCTTCTTAAATCAGCTATTAACTTTCCAGAACCATCGCTACCTATTTCCATTTGCGCTCTTGATATTTTTCCATTATGAATATTTGAGATATATGTATTAGCTATTTTTTCGTCTAATATATTTATAGCATTATCTTTACAAACTACTAAACAAGCGTTACAACCTTCACACAAAAAAGGATCCACAGTAAAATCTTTTATAGCATTAAATCTACATACCTTTTCACAAGCATTACATTTACTACACTTTTCTCTATTTATCTTAGCTATTTTTCCACCTATAAACTCACTAGTATATATATCCTTACCTTTATAATATAGGTATAAATTTGGTGCATCTACATCACAATCTACTCTAAAAACACTATTAGATAATTCACAAAGTGCTGTAGCTATAGTAGTTTTTCCTGTTCCACCTTTTCCACTTAAAACAACTAATTCCATAAAAGCACCTTCTTTATATTTTGTGATAACTCGTCAAACATATTTTTATATTTTAAATTATCATATAAAATTTCTCCATTTGAATATCTAACTGCTATATCTTTTTCATATGGAATAGCTCCTAAAATACTTATATTTTCTTCTTCACAAAAGTTTCTTACTATGTTATTAAAATCTTCCTGCTTATTTATTATTACTCCAAAGGGTATGTTAAACGTTTTTAAAAGCTTAACAGCCATTTTTAAATCATGAAGTCCAAATAAAGAAGGTTCTGTAACTAAAATAGCTTTATCAACATTTTTTATAGTATTAACTACATTACAGGAAGTTCCAGGACTACAATCTAGTATATTATTTCCTTCTAAATTACTTAAAAGTTTCTTTATTACAGGTACAGCCATTGGCTCTCCTACATTTAAAATTCCTCTTTCACAATTTATGTTATTAACTTTTCCTACTTGAATCTTTCCTACTAAACGCTTTTCATAACTTATTGCACTAGAGCTACATACTAAACTACATGCCATACAGCTGTGACAAAGTTTTTCAAACACCATAATGTTATTTTTTAATTTTGCAAGAGCATTAAAATTACAAATATCAACACATTTTCCACAAGATATGCATTTTTCCTCATCTATTATAGGATACTCAACTTTAACTTCCATTTCTTTAATGCTATTAGGATTTAAAAATAAAAATCCATTAGGTTCTTCAACATCACAATCAATATAATTGTATTCAAGGGCTAAAGATAAATTTGTAGAAACTGTAGTTTTTCCTGTTCCACCTTTTCCACTTAATATTGCTATGTTCAAAGCACTTCCCCCTTAAGCATTTATCCCATTGTGGCTAGGTCCTGAAGATTGTATTTCTTCTAATTTTTCATTTTGAAAATCAAATATTAGATCTTTAACAGATTTATTATTCCCTTTGTACATTTTTATTTCACATTTTTTAAAAAGCTTAAATACATTAGGTCCAATACTACCTGTTATAACTACATTTACATCTTCATCAATAACTTGACTTGCTGCTGCAACTCCAGCGCCTTCGTTAGATACAAATCCTTTATTTTCAATTATATTAAAATCATTTTTTTCACTATCATAAATATAGAAAAATTCACATCTACCGAATCGAGGATCCATTAAGCTATTTTCATCTTTTCCCTTAGAAGATACTAATATTTTCACTTATCTCATCTCCATACCCTTTAAAATTTCATCAATCATATTGTTAAATATTGAATCAACTTCTTTATTTTCTTCAATATCTTCTCCTTTAGATAAACAGCTTATATCCCTTGTCATAGGCAGTCTTGCTAAAATACTTGTATTCATTTCTTCTAAAAAGTCTTTAGAATCATATTCTCCAAAAGGATATATTTTTTTATCACAATCTGGACATGTAACATAACTCATATTTTCTACAATTCCAAGTATATTAACATCCATTTTTTTAGCCATATTTATAGCCTTTGCAACAATCATAGATACCATATCTTGAGGAATAGAAACCATAACTATACCACTTAAAGGTATTGTTTGCATAACTGTTAAAGCAACATCTCCAGTTCCTGGTGGCATATCAACTACTAAATAATCAATCTCTCCCCATAAAACCTCTTCCCAAAATTGCTTTATAACTCCTGCAATAACAGGTCCTCTCCATATTACAGGTTCATTTTCATCATCTATTAAAAGGTTTAGTGATATAACCTTAATTCCTTCATTATTTTCAACAGGTATAAAATACTTACCATTTGACTCTACTTTTTTATTTTTAAGTCCTAAAAGTCTTGGTATACTAGGCCCTGTAACGTCAGCATCAAGTACCCCTACTTTATATCCTTTTTTAGCTAATTTTCTAGCTATTACAGTAGAAACTGTAGACTTACCTACTCCACCTTTTCCACTCATAACACCAATAACATTTTTAATTTTGTTATATGGATTAATTACTACACCACAAGTATCTTTCTCTTTTGAGCAAGAAGATTTACTTGGACATGAACTACAATTTGACATAAAATACACCCCTTTTTAATTATTGGCATTTGCTAATTACTATTATATTCCTCCAAAAAGTTATTGTCAAATGCCAAAAACAAAAGACAATACATTTAAAATATATTGTCTTTTAATTTAATATTTAATTTGAGTATTTTTGTTTTAATTCATCTATTTTTTGTTGTTCTACTTGCTGAGAAGGATACCATCCTTTTTCAGACATTTTAGTGTATATTTTATTTTGAAGACATAAAGATTCATTAAGTGCACACTCAAATGCTTTATGAACATTTTCAGTACTTGATTCTATACTTCCATGTAGGTATAGATCACAAGCTCCTTTTTCGAATAATAGTAAACTTTCCATTATACTTCTATCGTCCATTCTAGGCACCTCCCTTTAAAGTAATCCGTAAAATTTAGAGAAAATCTCTTGATGTTTATTTACAAGCTCCTGTGCTAAAGTTTTTAGCTCTGCATCTTGTAGATTTTGTACAGCATCATTTGAAGCTGAATGTAAAAACTTTTCATGCCCTAAAGCATCTTCAAGATAAAGTAATTCTTTTGGACTCATTTAAATCACCTCCGCACATATATTATGTGTAGGGCTTATAAAATTATGTACAGTTTTATTAATTAGCAAATGGAATAGTTTTCCCAAAATAATTAGAAGCAAAATCTGTAAATGCTTTAATAATTATTTTATGTCCTTTTTCATTTGGATGAATGCCATCATCACACATTAAATCTTTATAATTATTTTGTTTTAAAAATTCTGATCTTACATCAATAAATAAACAATTTGTTTCAAGAGCTACTTTAGTAGCAGATATAGAATAAAGTTCTTGATATCTAGCTATTCTTTCCTTGTCATTAAGCCATGTTAAAACATTATTTTTATCTCCACCATTTTCAATTATCCAGTTAAAATATTTTTCAGAATCTATTGGTGGAAGTGACATAATAACTGGTTCTATTCCTTTACTTTTTAAGTCAGTTATAATATTAAAGTATATTTGTTCAAATTTTTCTATATCTGTATTTGGAGTATGATTTTTATTAGGGTCTATAGATATTTCCCCCCATTTATGATCACAATCATTTCCTCCATATTCAAGAACAACAATATCACAATCTGTGTTTTTATTAAGCATTGATTTTATTTCTTTATATCCTTTGTCTATTGTTCTTCCAAATTTCGATTTATTTTCTATTTTAAAGGGAAAATACTTTTCTAATTCTTTAATAGTATTTTTCATAGTATAATATCTCTTTGTTTCTTTATTTAAAAGTATTCCTTTTAAAATTGAATCTCCATATATATAAACTTTTTTCATTATATTCATAATTATGCCTCCTAATTTTTATATTTAAATATTATTATTTTTATAATTATATTATCTAGTTTTCAAAACTAGTATATCTTTTTGACAAAAGAATGTCAACAGATTATACTAATTATAAAAAGGAGAATACTATGGAAAAGAATTTAAAAGAAGATTTTTACAAATGGAAAGAATACATATTAAATTATAAACTTCCAAGATGGGATGATTTGCCTGATATAGGATACTATATGGATCAAGTAATTGAATTTACAGAAAAACATCTTTCAAATTTTTCTACAGAGGAATCTGGCAAATTAATTTCTCCCTCTATAATAAATAATTATGTTAAACATAAAATTATTCCTGCACCTGTTAAAAAAAGATATTTTAAAGAACAAATTGCTCTTTTAATTATTGTGTGTATATTAAAACCTGTTATACCTATTTCCTCAATACAAAGCATTATAAATTACGAACTCGAAACAAATTCTTTAGAAAACCTTTATAATAGTTTTTGTACCCAGCAAGAAAAAGCATATGTAGATGCTATTAATAACTCTTGTTTTTCAAAAGAAAATGCAAATGAAACAATGTGCTCTATATCATTAAAAATGTCTATTTTATCAAGTTCATATAAGGTTTTAGCTCACAAAACTAGTCATACTAATTAGCATGACTAGTTTTTTTTAATAAAATGACTAAAATAAATTTAAATTCATAAAATATATGTATCAAGCTGTAATTTAAAGGAGGATATTATGTACGATAAAATAAAATTACCATATGAATATGATGCGCTAGAACCTTATATTGATAAGGAAACTGTTGAAATACACTATAGTAAACATTTGCAAAAATATTTAGATACATTAAACACCCTTTTAAAAGGTTATGAAAAATATACTGAAGGAAAAACTTTAGATCAGCTTTTAGCCAGTGTTAATGAACTTCCTGAGAATATTCGCCAAGGAGTTATTAATAATGGCGGTGGCGTTTCAAATCATAACCTTTATTTTTCTATTCTTTCTCCAAATCCTAATAAAAGTCCTAATGGACCTTTACTTGACCAGATAAATAAAACATTTGGTAGTTTAGAAAATGTAAAAAAACTTATATCTGAAGCTGCTATAAGTCAATTTGGCTCTGGATATGGCTTTTTAGTTAAAGATAAATGTGGAAATCTTAAAGTAGTTAAAACACTTAATCAAAACTCACCTGTACTTGATGGTCTTATACCAATATTAACTATTGATGTATGGGAACATGCTTATTATTTAAAATATAAAAATTTAAGAGCTGATTATGTTGAAAATATTTGGAATTTAATAGACTGGGAAAAAGTCGAAAGCTTATATCTTCAATACACAATATAAAAAATGCCTATCTTCAATTGAAGATAGGCTAATTTTTACTTCATTAATTTACAAATATTATTTGTAAATTCTACAGGATCATTAATAGATAGTCCTTCTATTAATAAAGCTTGATTATATAATAGATTAGTATATAAATCTAATTTTTCTTTATCATTTTCAAATGCATTTTTTAATGAATCAAATACTTCATTATTAACGTTTATCTCAAGTACCTTATTTGCTTTTATACCTTGATTTTCAGGCATAGTACTTAATATTTTTTCCATTTCAATAGAAAGTTCTCCCTCACTTGATAA
>JAEWEN010000024.1 GCA_023389275.1 Bacillota bacterium | reverse complement strand
CTGGAAATAAATGAAGAAATACCTAAATGGGCAATAAATAGTCAGTTTTATTCAATAACCAAAACTCAAGATGAACTTTCTATTGTATGTCCTCAAAATAATATTCCTTCAAATATAAAGTATGAAGCTGATTGGAGAATCCTTAAGGTAGAAGGACCATTAGATTTTTCTTTAATAGGCATTCTTTCTTCTATTAGTAATATATTAGCAAATAATAAAATAAGCATATTTGCTATTTCTACATATGATACTGACTATATATTAGTTAAGGATAAAGATATTGAAAATGCAACAAAAGTACTTTCCAACGAAAATTATCATATTATAAAATATTAAAAATATACCTAAATAATAAGAGTAATATTATAGGAGTATAAATATTGAAAAAAATAGTTAGTATTTTAATTTTTATAGCTTTATGCGTTTTAACAAGCTGTTCCCAGAAGGAAGTAGTTGAACAAAACTATATTTATAAAGGTGAAAATGATTCATGGTCTGCTGAATATAAGGTGGATAGTAGATATGAGATTATTGATAATAAGAGGAAAAACAGCTATGAAGGCAAAAGTGATAATATGCTAAAAGTCACTTATAAAAAAGATTTATCTAATCTTTCGCTAGTTAAAGAATTTGAAATAACATATGAAACTAGCAGAGGTGGAGGAACTTATAAGGAAGAATTTAGTGAAGCTAATCCTATAAAACAAAAAACATTTATACATCAATCAAGTAGTAGTGGTGTAAAAGTAGAAGGTAAAAACGAAATAATAAAAGTAATTATAAAAACTGATGAAAAAACAGAAGAGATAAATCTTAAAAGTGTAAAATAAAATATGATATAATTTTAAATTATAGGCATGTGTAAATTAATAATTAATTAGTTTATACATGTTTTTTTATAACTCGAAAGTGGAAAAAGGAGACTGCGATTTATGAATTACATTAATAAAACAATAGATTATTATAATGAAAACTCAGATGAATTTATTAAAAATACTTATAATGTAGATATGAGCAAGTGCCAAAGTGTATTTTTAAGTTATTTAAATAAAAATGATTGTATTTTAGATTTAGGATGTGGTTCAGGTAGAGATAGCAAAATATTTTTAAATAAAGGCTATAGGGTTACTTCAGTTGATGGATCCTTTGAACTGTGTAAGAAGGCAGAAAAATTTATAGGTAAAGAAGTTTTAAATTTAAAGTTTCAAGATATAGATTTTGAAAATAAGTTTCACGGCATATGGGCCTGCGCCTCATTAGTACATATAAATAAAGAAGACTTAAGGGATATATTTAATAGAATAATTTTAGCTTTAAAAGAAAATGGAGTATTATATATTTCATTTAAGTATGGAGAATTTGAAGGCTTTAGAAATGGTAGATATTTTATAGATATAAACGAGAAATTACTTAGAGATATAACAAAGGACTTTAAAAATTTATTAATTGATAAAACATGGATTACAAGTGATGTGCGTAAAAACAGGGAAGAAGAAAAATGGTTAAATGCTATTCTTATAAAGAAAGATGTTTAAACTTTAGAGGAGAAATTTAATGAAAATTAGAAAATATAATCCAAATGATTGTAAAGAAATATACAAGTTATTTTATGATACGGTTCACTTTATAAATGCAAAGGATTATCCAAAAGAACAGCTAGATGTATGGGCAAAAGATAACTTTGATATTGAGAAATGGAATGATTCTTTCTTAAAGAACTATACTATTGTAGCTATAAAAAATGAAAAAATTGTTGGTTTTGGTGATATTGATTCAACAGGATATCTTAATCGTCTTTATACTCATAAAAACTATCAAGGAATAGGAGTTGCAACAAGTATATGCAATGAACTTGAAAGTGTTGTTAACACAGAAAAAATAATAACTCATGCATCAATTACAGCAAGAAGTTTTTTTGAAAAAAGAGGTTATATCGTAATTAAAGAACAAAAGGTAAAAAGAGAAAATCACATATTAATAAATTATATTATGGAAAAACAAATAAGAGATTAATTTAAAGAAAAAAGGTAAATTATAGTTTTTATAATTTACCATAAGGTTTTATTTTAATTATTTAATTTTACCAATATCTTCTACAACAATTACATCTAGATTGACAATGGCAATGGTTATGATGACAACAGTTACATCTATTGTTTCCACAACATCTTCTAGATCTTGAAAAACAGCAAACTAGAGGTGCTAAAATCCACCACATATATATCACCTCCTAATATATTTAGAGAGCGACGCTCTATTTTCACAATATATTATGTTTGTTATGTAAATCTGTTACTAATTTTTAAAGTAGGTGATTATTTGAAGTATATAAAACCTAAAACAGAAAAAGAATTTATAGCCATGTTTAAAACACTAGCAAAAGAAGAGTTTAAGTATGTTGTTGATGTTCCAGTTTCGATTAATAATAGATTAAAAAGTAGTCTAGGAAGATATAAATATGAGGTGAAAAAAGGTGTACATATTTGTAAAGGCTTTGACTTTAATAAGAAAAATTTAGATGAAAAATATCCCCTTGATAAAATAATAGATACAATTAAACATGAACTAGTACATTGGGAAGTATATAAAAATTATCCTAAAATAAAAGAAGCTCATGGAAAAGAATTTTGTGAAATAGCTAAAAGAAGAAATGTATTTTATGAAAGATACTTACCAAGAAAAAAACTTAATAAAAATCAGTATTATGAAGCTAAGTGCTTAGAATGTAATAAAACTATTTTAAAATCTAAAAATATAAGTAGTCTAAAAAATTTTATTATGAAATATGGCGGGGCTTTATGTAGTTGTGGTAGCTTAAAAATATGTTTATTAGATAAGGGAGTAAGAAGGGTATATATGTACTCTCCATCTATTTATCTTAAAATAAATCAAAATAAAGATTTCCTAATTGAAAAAGCAAAGGATTACAAGATTACATTATGTAATTGAAATAAGCTGGATTTAATTTATTTCCAGCTTATTTCAATTTAAGAATAAAAATTATTTTATAACTTCATCTAAAACCTTACCTATAGAATCATTAATAATAAGGTTAGCAGCACTATCCATTGGAGTAGAGCTTTTATTTATAAGCACTAAGTTTTTACCTTTAAAATAATCAATAAGTCCAGCAGCTGGGTAAACAACAAGAGAAGTTCCTCCAATTATTAAAGTATCAGCATTTTCTATAGCATTAATAGCTCCATTAACAATATTGTTATCTAAGTTTTCCTCATATAAAACTACATCAGGCTTAACACTTCCCCTACATTTAGTGCAAATAGGTATATCTTTAGAATTTAATATAAAATCAACATCATAAAAAGCACCACATTTTGTACAGTAATTTCTATGAACTGATCCATGAAGTTCAAAAACATTTTTAGAACCTGCCATTTGGTGAAGTCCATCTATGTTTTGTGTAATTATAGCTTTAAGTTTTCCTATTTGTTCAAGTTTTGCTAGTGCAATATGTGCCTTATTAGGTTTAGCTTCAGGATATATAAGTTTAGATTTGTAAAAATCATAAAACTCTTTAGTGTGTTTTATATAAAAGCTATGTGAAACTAGCTGCTCCGGAGTAAAATGAGTGTTTAGTTTTTCGTTAAATACTCCATTTGAACTTCTAAAGTCTGGAATATTACTTTCTGTAGAAACCCCAGCTCCACCAAAGAAAACTATATTATTACTGGTTTTTATTATTTCTTTTAACTTTTCAATTTTCATAAAATCATCTCCGAATTGCATATTATTTATTTAATTATGACATATATATAATGGAAAATAAAACTTATTAACATTATAGAAAGTTTTAAAAATCAAATTTTCATTTTTAAGATAATTGTTAAAAATAATATCATTTACATATCTAATGTAAATTTAACTTATATTACTTTTGAAAAGCATCTAGGAAAAGGCTAATATAGTGGTATAGATAAGCTTTGATAAGGGGGATATATTATGAAACATAAGATTAAATTTAATGAAGAAAAAGAGATAATGGAGTTTGAGTCAAAGGACAATGTTCACATTGTTAAGGAAATTAAATCTATAAGTGAAATACTAGATAAAATTGAGGTAATTGCAAGACAAGCTCAAGATTCAAGTGTAAGATTAATGGGTTATAAAAAAGATAAAAATCAACTTTCAGAAAAAAGATTTCTTTGGTATTCAGGTAAAGATTTTAATATTTGCTTAGAAGATAGAGGTATTGATAGTATAGATACTTATTTAGCTATAGAGTTTGGTGAAGCTGAATATAGTAGACCAATAAGGGAAATAGTTAAAATAACAGATAAATATATAGAGTTTAGTGATGAAAGAATAGAATATATTTTTAATTATTAATATAAATTTTAAAGGTAGTATGTAACTTTAACTAGATATATGCTATCTTTTTATTTTGTTAGGTTAAACACGACAAAACTTCCTATAATTTTCTTACTTGATTTGATAAATTAATTGCTTAATATAATCTATACTGATTTTAAGAGGTGATAATGTTATGTATAATATAGATAATGAAGATAAGAAGGTTTTTGAAAGTATACAATTAAAATCAAATAGTGTATCAGAAAAGATTAAGGAAGCTATAATAGAAATGAATATAATGAAACAAAAAAAGATATCACTAGATACTTTAATGAAGTTTATATATACAGATAAATAATACATAGATTTATTATTTTAAAGGATAGCAATTTATATTGTTATCCTTTTATTTATTTTTAATAGATTTTTGGAAAAATATTCCGATATATTCTTTAATTATAATATAAAGTGTCTGGAGGTTATAAAATGAATTTTTCAAAGGAGCTAGCTGAGAAAATACTATTAAATAAAATAGATGCAAGTAAGTTAGCTGAAATGTATCCTGAAATTAGTGATTCTGTAATAAAAGATTTTTCCAATCTTAAAGAAAATAGTACTACTAATGATTTTTCAAATCTGATAACTAAATATAAAACTAAAGCAAGTTTTGCAATTAGTAAAATTAATAAAAGTGGATTAAGTTCACAGGCTATAAACACTTTTCTTCCAGATATAATTAAGTCAAGAATTGCAATAAAGTTTTTGGAAAAAGTTAATTTTTCCATTCAAACTAATGAATACTCAGGGAAAGTTAGATTTAATTTATGGGATGGACTAATATTACAAAAGCTTTTATTTAAAAAAGGACTAGAAAGAAAACCTGTATCTGTAAAAAAATTCAAACTTATATGGCCATTTATTATTAAAAAAAAGATATTAATGCCACTAGTTAATGCTAAAGGTATATATTGTTTTTATTCTAAGGAATTAGTAAGGGAATTTAAAAAATTAATTGGAGATTCAAGTTGCCTTGAAATTGGAGCTGGAGATGGTGTATTAACACAGTTTTTAATAAATGAAGAAATAAATTGTATAGCTACAGATAATTACTCTTGGGACAATTATATTAAGTATCCAAGCTTTGTTAAAAGATTAGATGGAAAGTCAGCACTTGAAAAGTATAAAACAGATACAGTGATTTGTTCATGGCCTCCACCGAAAAATAACTTTGAAAAACATGTTTTTTCTTCTAATTCAGTTAAGCTTTATATTGTTATAGGAACAAAAAATAAGTTATATTCAGGTAATCATAAAGTATATGAGACTCAAGAAAATTTTACAATGGAACTTAATGAAAAACTTTCTTCTCTTATTCTTCCTCCATCAAAAGATAATGCAGTATATATATTTAGAAGAAAGTAATATGTTTATTATAATTATAAATCTAAGGTTTGAAAATAAACATACGTTCTTATATAATGATATATAAAGTATATTATAAAAGGGCTGATTTTTTGAAAAATAGGATTATATTTCATGTTGATGTTAATAGTGCTTATTTAAGTTGGCAGTCTGTAGAAAATATAAAAACAAATAAGGGGTTAGACCTAAGAAAAATACCATCAATTATAGGAGGAAACGAAAAAACAAGACACGGGGTTGTTCTTGCAAAGTCTGTTTTAGCTAAAAAATTTGGAATAAAAACAGGAGAATCTATATATAGTGCTAGGAAAAAATGTAGAGATATAGTTGTTGTTCCTCCAAATTTTATGATATATGTTAAGTACTCAAATATGTTACTTGAATTTTTAAGAGAATATACTCCTGTTATTGAAGAGTTTTCTATAGATGAATGTTTTTTAGACTTTACAGGTACTAAGTATTTATATAAGGACTATATAAAATTAGCATATGAAATAAAGGAAAGAATAAAAAAAGAGTTAGGTTTTACTGTTAATATAGGAATATCTAATAATAAGCTTTTATCTAAAATGGCAGGAGATTTAGAAAAGCCAGATAAGGTACATACTATATGGAGAGATGAAGTTAAATTAAAAATGTGGCCTCTTCCAGTTGAAAATCTATTTATGGTTGGAAAGGCTACATCTAAAAAGTTAAATGAATATAATATTTATACTATAGGAGATCTTGCTAAAACAAATAAAGACTTTTTAAAAATTAAATTTAAAAAACATGGTGAGATAATATGGAATTATGCTAACGGAATAGAAAATTCTCCTGTTAAGTCATGTGCAGATTCTGTTAAAAGTATTGGAAATTCCATAACTATTCCATATGATATAGAAAGTAGGGAAGAAGCTCATAAGGTTTTACTAGCTTTAAGTGAAAAAGTTTCAACTAGATTACGTTTAAATAAAAGTATTTGTGGTGTTATTTCTATAGGTATAAAGTATAGTGATTTTTCATATTGTTCTAGGCAAAAAAAGTTAGACTGTCCTTTAGATACAACAGATGATATTATAAATGAAGTGTATAATTTATTTGATAAATATTGGAATGGGAGAAAAATAAGACTTTTAGGAATTACATTATCAGATTTATCAAGTAATGAAGTTTACCAGTTAAATATGTTTAGTAGTAATATTAGTAAACATAAAAAATTAGATAAAGTTATTGATGAAATAAGAAGTAAGTATGGAAATGATTCTATAGTAAGGTCTACATTTATAGACTCAAAAAAAGATAGATAAAAAGTAACTTAAGGAGAGAGCATTTATGAGAGAAAATGAAATAGAAAAGTACATAGGTAAAATATTTAAGCATTTTAAAGGAGATTTATATCTTTTGCTAGATGTAGCTATTCATTCAGAAACAGAAGAAAAAATGGCTGTTTATAAAGCACTTTACGGAGAGTGCAAAACATATGTAAGACCTTTAAGTATGTTTTTAAGCAAAGTTGATAAAGAAAAATATCCTGATTGTAAAGAAGAGTATAGATTTAATCTATACAAAGTAGGTAGTGTTAAAGAATAAATCTATAATTGGCATAAAATGTAGAAAAGTAAATTATGATGTGTTAAAATCATCCTGTTAAGAGTTATAATAAAGGTTAACAGGGGGTAAAGATATGAAGAAAATAGTAGCTATGGCTATGGCTATGACTTTATCTATGGCACTTGTTTTTACAGGTTGTTCATCAGAAAAAAAGGAAGACACAGCTAAAAAACCACAAACAGAACAAAAAGCATCAGAGGAAAAGAAATACCAATACTATACAGCAGATCAGGTTAAAGATATAGTTGAAAATAATAAGCCTGCTATACTTTTAGACGTTCAAGTTAAAGAAGATTATGATAAACATCATATAAAAGGAGCAATTCCTACATATGCTTATCCAGCTAAAACAGCTGAAGATACAGCAAAACTTGATGCAAGCTTGGATAAGCTTAAATCTTCAAATGATCCTATAGTTGTAGTATGTCCAGGTGGAGCTGGTGGAGCTACAAGATCAATTGATTATTTAAAAACAAAGGGAATAGATGAAAGTCGTTTATTTATATTAGAAAAAGGTCAAAAAGGTTGGCCATATGATAATTTACTAGAAAAGTAATATAAAGTACCTGAAAGGGTACTTTTTTATTTTATTTATTTTTTACTAAATATTTAAATACTATTATGATATAATAAGGTAGTTATATAGTAAAACAAGCATTAAGAAAAGGTCGGTAATAGTATGAAAGTTTTAGAAAATGGAAGATATAATTGTATGGACAATGTTAAAAGTTTGGCTGATATAGATGTAAGTTTTAAAAAGTATGAAGGATTTACAGATACTTTTGTTGCAATAGATATAGAAACTACAGGTTTAAAATATAATGAAAATAAGATAATACAATTATCAGGAGTAAAATATAAAGACGGTGTAGAAATAGATAGATTTGATAAATATATTAATCCTAAAGTTTATATACCAAAATATATAACTGATATAAATGGAATTACTAATGAAATGGTAAAAAACATGCCTACTATAGATAAGGTAATACCTGAGTTTGTAGATTTTTTAGAAGATTTTATAATAGTAGCTCATAATTCAAAGTTTGATATGAAATTTATATTATTTAATATACATATGTACAATGTACTTAATTCAAGATATATAGAGTTAAATAATAGTGTTGTAGATACCTTATTATTATCTAGAAAATACTTAAATGGTATGGTTGAAAATAATAAGCTTATAACTCTTAAAAAACACTTTAATATTGTTACTGAAAAAGAACATTGTGGAATAGATGACGCTTATTCATGTGCTGAAATATATTTAAGAATTAATAAATTAGTAAACAAATAGAACTACCTTTTAAAGGTAGTTCTATTTTAAATAGGGAGGTATTTATTATGGCAAAGATAACTACAAATGGAATAATGGGATTTTGTGTAGGAGATGCCCTAGGAGTTCCTTATGAATTTAATGAAAGAAGTTATTTAAAAGAAAATCCAGCAGTAGATATGATAGGTTATGGAACATATAATCAACCAAAAGGAACTTGGTCAGATGACACAAGTATGGTACTTTGCACAATTGATAGTTTAATAAATGGTCTTGACTATAATGATATAGCAAGTAAATATGTAAAATGGCTTGACGAAGGTTATATGACTCCTTATGGTGAAGTATTTGATGTTGGAAACACAACTGGAACTGCTTTAGCTAAATATGAAGAAGGAATAGACGCAACTACAATTGGGTTATCAGGGGAGAGGGACCTTGGAAATGGGTCTTTAATGAGAGTTTTACCTTTAGCATATTATTTGTATATAGAATATGAAAAAAACATATGTGAGGAAATAAAAAAGTTTTCTTCAATAACTCATAGTCATAATGTTGCAGCAATTGCATGTAGTATATATACAGTATTTGTACAAGAGCTTTTAGACGGACAGTCTATGTGGTTTGCATATGCTAATACTAAAAAAGTAATTAAAGAACTTTATTCAGAGGAAAAATACAGCGATGATTTAAAGTTATTTAGTAGGATATTAGATGAAAATATAGCTTTATTTGAAGAGAGTGAGATAAACTCTACAGGTTATGTAGTAGATACTTTAGAAGCTGTTTTATGGTGCTTTTTAAATGGAGATAACTACAAAGATTCAGTTTTAAGAGCAGTTAACTTAGGAGAAGATACTGATACTATAGCTGCTTTAGTAGGAGGATTGTCTGGAATATACCATGGTTATGAGGATATACCTAAAGAGTGGATAGAGTGTATTGCAAAAAAAGACGAAATAATTGATCTTTGTAATAAATTTTATGAGTTTTTAATAAGACTACAAAAGTAGGAACATACTAAAAGACCTTTCTAGTATTTTAGAAAGGTCTTTTTAAAATTATAAGGATATTTCCATTAAGTCTTCAATAGTTATATTTGCGAAATATTTATTAATATCAAAATTCTTTAACACTTCGTATATACTATTATATTCATGCTTTACTCCAACTAATGAATTTTCTATATCAGAAACATCTTTTTTGCTAAAGAAATCTCCAAATATTTTACATTCTTTTATAATGCCTTTTTCAACATTAAAGTGAAATTCCACAGTTCCACCTTTAAATCTTTTTTCATTTTTAAAGTTATACTTAGGAGAAGAACCATAAACCCATTCCCAAGTAGAGTATTTTTCATCACGAAGCTTAGTTATAGCTTTTATGTCATCTTGAGTAAACTCATATATACTACCATTATCTGTATTTGTTTCTTTTACATAGTCCATTACTAAGTTAATAAATTCTTCTATTGTTATTGGATTTGATAAATGAGAAGAAATATTTGTTACTCTACTTTTAACAGACTTTACACTTTTACCTTCAAATTTAGAAGGTTTAACCTTTAAAGAACCAGATATGTCGTTTATGCTAGATGCAAAAAGTAGTGTTCCGTGATGAAGTACGCGGCTTTTATAGTTATATTGTGCGTTTCCAGAAAATTTTTGGTCGTTTATTGTAAGGTCATTTCTACCAGAAAGCGTAGCCTTTATATTAAGTTTGTCATTTAAAACACCAATTATAGGGTCAGTAAACTTAGAAAAGTTAACAAAGTCATCTGTATCATTTGTTATAAATGTAAAGTTTACATTTCCCATATCATGAAAAACTGCTCCACCACCAGAAAGTCTTCTAACCACAGGTATATTATTTTCCTTAACATAATCTAAGTTAATTTCTGCTAAGGCATTTTGGTTTTTTCCTATAATAACAGCAGTAGAATTTTGCCAAAGCATAAAGCAGTCATCTTTAAAGTTTTTAAGTACATACTCTTCAGCTGCTAAATTAAAATATGGATCTGTTGATTTATTATAAATGTATAGCATTTTAACACCTACTTTATTTAATAGTTTTCTTATTTACATAACTTAATTTTAAAGTAAAAGTTTACTATTTACAACATCGTTAATTATAAGACTTTGTAAGGTATGATATAATTTTAAAAAGATAATTATTAGAGGTGAAAAATGAATTTTATAGAGCTTGTTAAAAAAAGAGAAAGTGTAAGAGGATATTTAGATAAAAGTGTAGAAAGAGAAAAAATAGAAAGGTGTATAGAGTGTGCTAGACTCGCTCCTTCAGCTTGTAACTCACAACCATGGAAATTTATTGTTGTTGATGATGGAAATATGGTAAAAGATTTAGCTAAAAAAATATATGATCCACTTATTTCAGGGATAAATAAATTTGCACTAACAGCACCTTGTTTTATAGCAGTAGTATCTCAAAAAAGAAATTTAACATCTAAGATTGGAAGTATTGTTAAAAAGAAGGATTATACTTCAATAGATCTTGGAATAGCTACACAGCATATATGTTTAGCTGCTACAGATTTAGGTCTTGGAACTTGTATAATAGGGTGGTTTAAAGAAAAAGAAATTAAAGATATTTTAAAAGTTCCAAAAAATTTAAGTGTAGAACTTATTATATCAATAGGATATTTTGAGGATAAAGGCCCTAGGAAAAAAATTAGAAAGAACACAGAAGAAATACTTTCATATAATAAATATTAGAGTAAGAAAGTTATTTCCATAATTATCTTATATATTTAGTAGTATTAAAAACAAATAATACATATGATAATAATAAATTACTATGTAGAAAATACTATTAATATAGGAGTGTATATGGATAAGAAGCTAAGTTCATATTATTGGGTTGGTAAAATTTCATCTAATATTAGAAAAATAGTTGATTTTAAATACACCGGTGTTGTATATATGAACTATGGTGTAATTAGACATGTTTTAAAAAAGCATAAAGGTCAACTAAGTAAGAAAAATCTTAAAGATACAATAGGGTGTATAAAAATGGTTATAAAATCACCAGATTATATAGGAACTCATCCAGAAAAACTGCACTCTAGTATAGAGTTTGTAAAGTATATACATGATAACAATATTTTAGTTGCAGTAGAAGTAGATAAAGAAGATGGATATATATATGTATCCTCTATGTATCCAATTACAGATTTAAAACTTGAAAGTAGAATATATAGTGGAAGAGTAAAAAAAGTGAATTTTAAATTTTAATTACAAAAGGAGATTATTTATGAAAAATTTATTTATTGAATATCCAAAATGCTCTACATGTAAAAAAGCAAAAACATGGCTTGTAGAAAATGAAATTGAGTTTGAAGATAGAAATATAGTTGAAAACAATCCTACAAAAGAAGAGTTATCTTTATGGATTAAAAAAAGCGGCCTTGAAATTAAAAAGTTTTTTAATACAAGTGGAATACTTTATAGAGAAATGAATCTTAAAGATAAGCTAAAGAATATGAATGAAGAGGAAATGATAGAACTACTTTCAACAAATGGAATGCTTGTAAAAAGACCTTTATTAATTACAGAAGATTCTGTAATAGTTGGTTTTAAAGCAGATAATTACGATAAGATTAAAAGATAATGTAAGGTACATAAGAGAAGAATTTGTATATTAACAAATTCTTCTCATTTTTATTTTGACAAAATATAAAAATAGGAATAGGATAATAACGGGTGCTAATAAATTTAAATGGAGGCGTATGAAAATGAAACCTAAATTATTAGGAATGATTAAAAGAAAGGAGTTAACTAAAAAAAGTATATCTAAAGATATTATTTCAGGAATAATTGTTGCAATAATTGCCTTACCACTTTCGGTTGCACTTGCTATTTCTTCTGGAGTTTCTCCAGAAAAGGGACTTATTACAGCAATTATAGCAGGATTTTTTATTTCCCTATTAGGTGGAAGTAGAGTCCAAATAGGTGGTCCTACAGGAGCTTTCGTTGTTATTGTTTATGGAATTATACAAAAGCATGGATTAGATGGACTAATTACAGCAACTATTATGGCGGGAGTTATAATGGTTATATTTGGAATATTTAAGTTTGGTAGTGTAATAAAGTATGTACCTTATCCTATAACAGTAGGATTTACAGCAGGTATTGCTATAACATTACTTTCAACACAGGTAAAAGATTTTTTAGGACTTCAAATTGAAAATGTTCCATCAGAATTTATTCCTAAATGGGAAGCATATTTTAGTCATATGGGAACATTTAATATGACAACCTTTATAATAGGTTTACTAGCAATAATAATAATGGTTTTTTGGCCAAAAATAAATAAAACTATACCAGGATCTTTAATTGCACTAGTTGTTACAACAGTTTTAGTACAAGTTCTTAATTTAAATGTTGCAACAATTGGAAGCAGTTTTGAAAATATATCATCAACAATACCTATGCCACATCTTCCTGGATTTGATTTAAATCAAATAAAAGACTTAATGGGACCAGCTATAACAATAGCAATTTTAGCATCTATTGAGTCTTTATTATCAGCGGTTGTAGCAGATGGAATGATTGGTGGAAAACATGATTCAAACATGGAACTTATAGGACAAGGTGTAGGAAATATATTCTCAGGACTATTTGGTGGAATCCCTGCAACAGGAGCAATAGCTAGAACAGCAGCTAATATTAGAAATGGTGGAAGAAGTCCAATAGCAGGAATAGTACATTCTATTACACTACTTCTTATAATGCTTTTATTTATGCCACTTGCAAAGCTTATTCCAATGACTACTCTTGCTGCTATATTAATTATAGTTTCATATAATATGGGAGAGTGGAAAACATTTGCATCACTTTTAAAAGCACCTAAAAGTGATATGGCAGTACTTTTAATAACATTTTCTCTAACAATAATATTTGACCTTGTAGTTGCAATAGAAGTTGGAATGATTTTAGCAGCATTTTTATTTATGAAAAGAGTTGCAGATACAACAACAATACATTGTGTAAAAATGGGTAAAAGTTCAACTGATGAGGAAGAAGTTTTAAAAGAAAAAGATTTTAATGAAAAAGTATTAGTATATGAAATAAATGGACCATTTTTCTTTGGAGTAGTACAAAAGTTTTTAGAAGTTATGAAAGAAATAAGCTCAGACTATGATGTTTTAGTTTTAGACCTTGTAAATGCTAATGCTATGGACTCTACAGCAATAGATGCTATAGAAAGAGTTTATCAAATGTGCAAAAAAAATGGTGTTAAATTAAAACTTATAAATGTACAAAAACAACCTAGAAAAGTTTTAAGAAATATGGGCTTTATGGAACTTGCAGGTGAAGAAGCAGTTGTATACTATAGAGAAGATCAAAAAATAACAATTTAGTATAGAATTTACAAATATTCAAAAATATGGTATTATAATAACTGATAAATTAATTAATTTATGTACCACAACATTTATTTTGCTTTAAATTTATTTTTAAGTCAGAGATATTTTTCTCTGACTTTTGTTTTTTATTGTAATTACTTTGTTGTTGTAAATATAAACAAAATAATATAAAATTCAAGTAGAGATAATTCAAGGAAGGAAATATATTTATGACAGATAAAACAAAAGAAAATATAATAGATAAATTAACAAAAGTTTGTGTTTGTACAGGAGTTTCAAGAGCATCTATTAAGAAAAGTATACAAAATGGAGCAAAATCCTTTGATGATATAAAATCAAAAACAGGGGCAGGAAGTGGAAGCTGTTGTGGAAAAAGATGTAGAGAAAAAATAGAGAATTTATTAAAAGAGGAAATTTAAATTCCTCTTTTAATTAGGCAATTTTTACTGTTAAAAGATATAGGAGGAGTTAAAAAGTGTTTGATAGTAAGGTTAGATATAAAGGTATTATTATAGCTATGGCTTTAATAATTTCTTTTTTTGGGTTTAATGTAAAAGTTTTAGCTAGTGAAAATATAGATAATGAAAACACTAAAGCTATAGTTTTAATGGACCAAGGAACAGGGAAAATATTATATGAAAAAGATAAAGATAAGGTTTTACCACAAGCATCAGTAACTAAATTAATGACTTATTATATTGCTATGGATTATTTGAAACAAAATAATGTTCCCCTATCTAAAAAGGTAATTGTAGGTGGAGATTTTAGTAGCGTTCCAAGTGATGGTACAAAGGTTAATCTTGAAAAAGGTGATGTTATTACAATTGATGATCTATTGTCATCTCTTTTAATATTATCTGCTAATGATAGTGCTATTGAACTAGAAAAGATAGTTGAAGATGCTACAGGACAAGACTTTTTAAAGTTAATGAACAAAAAGGCAAAGGATTTAGGGCTTAATAATACTATTTACATAAATACAAGTGGTCTTACAGAAGTTAAAGACAATAAAAAAATATTTAATACTACAACAGCATATGAAACAGCTTTACTATCTAAAAAAATAATAGATGAATATCCAGAAGTTTTGAAAAAGACTTCAATGAAAAGTTTTACATATAAAAATGTTCCTTATCATAACACTAATAAGTTAATTTCAAAAAATATTTCAGT
Organism: Bacillota bacterium; assembly: GCA_023389275.1. GTDB lineage: Bacteria > Bacillota > Clostridia > Clostridiales > Caloramatoraceae > Clostridium_AB. Next base: position 11,696 of record JAEWEN010000024.1, on the reverse strand, counting down.
AGATGGTTTAAAAACAGGTTTTACAAATGAAGCAGGATATTGTTTAGCTTCTACAAAATCTATTTCTCAAACAGATAAGAATAATAAGCCTTTTAGATTAGTAGGTGTAACATTAGGGTCTAGTGAGGATCATATTAGAACAGATGTTAACTTAAATTTATTGAAATATGGACAAGCAAACTTTGAAAATAAAAAGATTTTAGGAAAAGATAAGGTTTTTAATATTAAAAGTGAGTATCACAAAGGTGGAAGTTTATCAGGTGCTATAAGCGATGATTTATATTATCTAATGAAAAAATCAAGTAAAATAGATATTAAAACAAGTATAAAAGAAGATTTAAAGAAAAGTGTTAAAAAAGGTGATATTATAGGAACCGTTACTATTAAAATTGATAAAGTAACTTTAACTGAGGATTTAATATCTACTAAGGATGTTAAAAGAGTTGGAGTATTTAAAAGAATAGAATTATTTTTTAAAAATATGTTTAAATAAAAAAGTCGATTTTAATCGACTTTTTTATTTTATATCCTTTTTTAAAAGTGTAGCAGATAAAGGGCCTTCATTCCAATCAAGTTCGATATTTTTAAGTGGTATAAATCCGTTTTTTATCCAAAAATTCAATGTATTATTAGGATAGCTTGTTATAACATCTACTGAAATACAATTACATTTCCCATCAGATTTAAGATATTTTTCAAAAGATTTAAAAACAATAGTTCCAAGTCCTTTATATGTATAGTCTTTATGAAACATTAAAAGAGATAAGTAGGTTTCTTTTGAAATTTTAAAGTATAGTATTCCTAATATTTTGTTGGAAAATTTATCTACTATTTTACACGGTAAAAAATTGGCAACTTTCATTTCGTTAACATTTTCAAGTAGCCAATCGTATGTAATAGACTCTTTATCCATATGATATTTTAAAAAATTTTTATTAGAATTATATATATTAGTAACTTCGAGTAGATCATCAATACTTAAAATATCAACCACAAAATTCTTTTCTTCAAAAAGCATGTAAGCTCCCCCTTAGCCTAGTAAATTCAAGTCATAGAATCTATAGAATATTATATCATAGTTTTATAATAAGGAAAAATTGTTGAAATTGAAATTATTATAGCTTTTGTGGATATACTCTAAATGAAATATATTTTAAAAGGAGTATATTATGAAGTTTAAGTTATATATGCTACTTCCCTTTTCAATTATAGGAATACTAATATTTAACTATAATAAAAGTATATTTTTTATATTAATTATATCTATGTTATTATCACTTGTTTTTATTAAACACAAATTTTTTATAATTATAGGATGCTTAGTATTTTTATTATCAGGTTTTTGGCTAAATATAAGTAAAAATATTATAAATGATAAATATAATAGTATTTCAAAAAGTGAAATTTTTTCAGGTAAGGTTGTTGATGTAAAGGAAAAATCTATAACTATTAAAAATAACAGGGAAAGATACAAAATATGTTTTTCTTCATATAGGAAAATAGAAGAAAAAATAGCTTTAGGAGACACTGTTTATTTAAATGGAAGTGTAGATTCTAAAAAAAGTTATAGGGAAAACAATATGGCATCTAGATCACTTACCTCCTATGGAAAAATAAAAAAGATTTTAGATGTAAATACAGATTTAAACTTAGGCAACATATCTTTGAAAATAAAAGATAAAATAAACAAAGGCTTATCAAGTATAGATAAAGATGCAGGAGCATTTGTATCAGGGCTTATTACAGGATATAGGTCAGATATTAATGAAGAAGATTTAAATATGTTTATGGAGCTTGATATTTTGCATATTATAGCTGTTTCAGGATTTAATGTTGCTATTATTTATGCATCTATTATGCTTATTACTAAAAGGTTAGATTTTAAAACAAGTAATATAATAGGATTTTTATTTTGTCTTTTATACATATTTATAACAGGATTTGATCCTTCAATTACTAGAGCTTTTATTATGATTACAGTAGTTATTTTAGGAAAAATTATAAGTAAAAAATATTCAACTATAAATTCTTTATCACTAGCTGCATTTATAATGATTTCTATAAATCCATTTTGTATTTATAATTTAGGATTTATATTTTCTTATTTAGCAACCTTATCAATAAGTATTTTTAACTGTGATATTTTAAATAAAATAGAAAATTACACAAAACTATTTAAAGATGAAGTAGCAGCTACTATTTCAAGTACAATATTAACACTTCCTGTTATCCTTTATACAAGAGGATACATTTCTCTTATATCAATATTAGTTAATGTGGTTTTGTCTCCGATAATATCCTTTATTACTATTCTAGGATTTATAACATGTTTTATATATACTTTATTTTCATTTGATCTATTATTATATCCAGTAGTTTTTTTAGGAGATATAACTTTATATTTAATTAGAGGATTTTCAAATATAAATAAGTTAATTTATATAGGACAAGTAGATGCTTTATTTATAGCTTGCTATTATATTTTAGTATTTGTAGCATTTAATATTATAAAGTTTAAAAAAGACTTTTATAAATATAGTATAATAACAGTTATAATTAGTATTGTTTTATTAAAATCAGTTATAGGGTATGTTGACTTTAAAATACATTTTATAAATGTAGGACAAGGAGATAGTATATTTTTAGAGCTTCCAGGTAAAAAAACAATGTTAATTGATACGGGAGATTCTAAAGATGAGTATATAGCTGCTAAATCAAAAGTCGTTCCTTATATAAAACGTTTAGGATATAATAAAATAGACTATATGGTTATAACTCATTTTCATAGTGATCATTCAGGTGGATTAGAATATATAGAAAGTACTTTAAAAGTTTTAAATAAAATATCCTATGAAGGATGTAGTGACAAAAGCTTTATAGGTGTAGCATCTGGAGATGAGATTAAAATATCTGGTGTAGAGTTTAATGTGTTATCACCGAGTAAAATAAGCTATGATGATGAAAATAAAAACTCTTTAATTATATCTGCTAATTATAAGGATTTTAATTGTCTTTTAACAGGAGATGCTACAAAGGAAGAAATGGATAAGATTAAAGGTAATTATAATGTATTAAAGGTTCCCCATCATGGTTCAAAGTATTCTGTAAGCAAAAGTATGTTTGAAAATACTAACTTTGAAAATGCGGTAATACCTGTTGGTAAAAATGGATTTGGTCATCCTTCAAATGAATTTTTAGATATATTAAATGAAAATAAAGTAAATGTATATAGAACTGATATAAATGGAGACATTGTTTTTACAGTAAAGAAAAATAAATATAAAATAAAGACTAATTAGGAGATAAAAAATGATTGTTAAGTCAGTTAAAGATTTAAATAAATTATATATTGAAAAAAAACTTGAAAACTTTATTTTAGTACATGGAAATGATAAAGGAAAAATTAAAGAAACAGAGGATTATATAAAAGGCTTAGTTAATAATTTAAAAGAATTAAATTTAGTTGAGTATACAGGAAATAGTATTAATTTTGAAGATATAAAAAATGCATGTGAAACAATACCTGTTATGACAGATAAAAAAGTAGTTCATATAAAATCACCAAGCTTTTTATTAGATGTTATAGATTCTTCGTCAAAGGCTTTTTTAAATAACTTGTTAGAATATATAAAAGATATTCCAAGTTATACTATACTTTTAATATCCAATTTTGATTTAATAGATAAAAATAATTCTATTTTGAAAATGGCTTCAAATATAGGAATTTTAGTAGAATATAAGGTTCCAAGCTATGGTAGAGATTTGTCTTTATGGATAGAAAATTTTCTAAAAGAAAATAAAAAAGAAATAAGTAAATCAAACTTATTTTATTTAACAAATGAGGTTTCAAATACACCAGCATCTTTAGAATCTGAACTTCAAAAGTTAATAGATTATACCTTAGATAAAAAGGAAATAGAAAAAATAGATATAGATAATATAATACATAAAACAATTGAAAGTAATATATTTAAAATGGTTGATAATATGTTTAAAGGAAATGCAAGGGAGGCTTTAGAAATACTAGATGCTTTAATACTTCAAGGAGAGCAGTATCCTAAAATAATGTTTATGATAATAAGACAGTTTAGAATATTGTATTCTATAAAATTATTAAGTAGTGAAGGAAAGTCTCCAAAAGATATTATGTCAACTTTAAAAATACAAGAGTTTGTATATAAAAATATGTTAAAAATAGCGAGTTCTTGGGATGAAAATGACATAAAAAAGGTATTAGAAGATGCTTTAGAAACTGATTTTAATATTAAATCAGGAAAAATAAATCAAGAGCTTGGACTTGAAATGTTTATGCTTAGGATATGTAAGTAAAATAAAAACAGGTAGTTGAGAGGCTACCTGTTTTTACACTAATAAATTATTAGTTAGCTGCTTTGTTAAGAGCAATTGAAAGTCTTGATTTTTTTCTTGAAGCTGCATTCTTATGGATTATTCCTTTTGAAGCTGCTTTATCAATTTCGCATACTGCAGCTGATAATAAAGCTTTAGCTTCATCAAGATTTCCAGCAGCAACAGCTGATTCAAACTTCTTAACTGCTGTTTTAACAGAAGTTTTTACCATTTTGTTTCTTAGAGTTTTCTTTTCAATTACCTTAATTCTTTTCATTGCAGATTTAATATTTGCCATCGTAGTGTCCTCCTCAAAATTAAACAATTTGAAACACAATAGATTGTGGGGAATCTAATTTGCGGATGGTCAACATTACATTAACAATGGAATTATATCACTTAAAGGTAGTAATATCAAGATTATTATTAGATAATAGTTAAAAAGTTTTGTAAAAATATAAAAGGTAAATTTTTCTATAATATATAAATTGAAAAAACATATTATTTAGAATATAATAAATATGAGTCATCATATAAATTATATTAATATATTAGTGAATTTTACAAAACAACCATTTAATAAAATTTAAATGGTTGTTTTTTGTGTAATAAAATAGGATTTTGCATAAACTAACTTTAAAATTTACATTTAAATAGGAGGGTTTTTTTATGTTTAGTCCACGTACAGATCTAGCTGTTGAGGCGAGAGAAATATATAGTAAAAATAGTAATGAAAATATAGATGGTGTAGAAATAGATACTAAAAGAATGCTTGGAGGCATTAAAATAATTACTGTAGATGTTTTAAATGAAAATGGTGAAAAAGCTTTAAATAAACCAATAGGCAAGTACATAACAATGGAAATACCAGAGGTTAAACACTATGATATAGATACACAAGAGGATTTAACTAGAATAGCTTCAGAGGAGCTATTAAAGGTGATTGATTTAAAAGAAAACATAAAAACTCTTGTTATAGGACTTGGAAATTGGCATGTTACTCCAGATGCACTAGGTCCTAAGGTAGTTTCAAAACTTATGATAACAAGGCACTTAAAAGAGTATATGCCAGATGAAATAGAAGAAGGTATAAATCCAGTTGCTGCATTAGCTCCTGGTGTTCTTGGTATTACAGGTATAGAAACTGCTGAGGTTGTTAAAGGGCTTGTTGAAAGAACTAAGCCAGATATAGTTATAGTAATAGATGCACTAGCTGCTAGAAAGGTAGAAAGAGTAGCTAGAACAATACAAATATCTAATACAGGTATATCACCTGGTGCAGGGGTTGGAAATAAAAGAATGGAACTTTCAGAAAAAACACTTGGTGTTCCAGTTATAGCAGTGGGGGTTCCAACTGTTGTAGATGCTGCAACACTTGCAAACGATACTATAGATTCAATGATAGATGCATTAATAGAGGAAACAAAGGATAGTAAAGAAGCTAAAGGGTTTTATAGTATGCTAAAATCACTAGATAAAGATGAAAAATATGGAATGATTAAAAGTGTATTAAAGCCCTATTCTAAAAATATGGTTGTAACTCCTAAGGATATAGATGCTTTAATAGAAGACTTATCAAAAATTATAGCTAATAGTATAAATATATCACTACATCCAGCTATTGATATAGATGATATAGGAAGATATCTTTTTTAAATTTATAGTAATAAATGATTTTATATTAACATAACTATAATACATAAACTTTACTAAGGGGATGAGATGGTTATGTTAATGGTTAAAAGAGATCTTGTAAGCAAGGCTATAGTTTTTATAATAGGTATGTTTCTTTTTACGAAAATTTTAGTACCTTTAGTTACTATAGAACTTAACGAAAACTCTAAAAATATTTTTTTACAAATTATAGGTAAATCAAATGTTTCTCTAGAGTCACATATAAAGAAAAATACACCTGAAGATGAAGATAATATAGATCTTAAAAATTATATAGTTGAAAATCTTACTGGTATTGATTTATCTGCACCTACAAAATTAATCTCATCTCAAATACCATTATTATCTTTAATAGATATTACAAAGGTAAAAGGAGAAGATAAAAATCCTGTTATTTTAGTAAAAGAAGATGAGGATAAAAAGAAAGAAGAGACTAAGGAGGAAACTAAAAAAGAGGAGATTAAGCAAACTACTCCTAAAAAAGAAATAAACCATAAAAAACCTGAGGTGTTAATATATCATACACATACAACAGAGGCTTATAATCCTACTAATGCTAAAGGTCAAAAATTTGTTCAAGACCTTACTAAAACAGTGGCAAGAGTAGGAGATGAAATGGAGAAAGTGCTTGAAGAAAAGTATGGAATAGCAACTGTCCATGATAAAACAATACATGATTTACCTACAAGAAATGGTGCTTACCAGCGAAGTAGACCTACTCTTCAATCACTGCTTAAAAACTATTCAGACTATAAAATTATAATAGATTTACATAGAGATGGTGGAGTACCTGTTGATAGAACAACTGCAACTATAAATGGTCAAAAGTATGCAAGACCTATGTTTGTTTTTGGAAGTAAAAGTAAAAATCTTAAAAAAAATGAAGAGTTTGCAAGAAAGTTAAATGCAGAAATAGATAAAAGGTATCCTGAGTTTTCAAGAGGATTTTTATATCATAAAAATGCTGTATTTAACTTAGATTTATCAGACAATATTGTTTTACTTGAAGTAGGTGGAGATTTAAATAGTTTAGATGAAGCATTAAGAACTATAAACATTGTAGCAGATATAATTGCAGGTATGATTAAGTAGATATAGGAATTTGCTAACACTATTTATAAAAGTTATGTTATAATTTAGTGTAATTATTTAGATAAAGATGAGTTTTATATATAGTTAAGGAGGATTTGTATGTCTACTGAAAGACAAAGTAAAATTAGAAATTTTAGTATTATAGCACATATTGATCATGGTAAATCTACACTTGCAGATAGATTAATAGAAAAAACTGGTACTTTAACTCAAAGAGAAATGGATACACAAGTACTAGATACTATGGACCTTGAAAAAGAAAGAGGAATAACTATTAAGTCACAAGCTGTTAGACTTATTTATAAAGATGAAGATGGAGAAGAATACATACTAAATCTTATAGATACTCCAGGACATGTAGACTTTAACTATGAGGTTTCAAGAAGTCTTGCTGCTTGTGAAGGAGCTATACTTGTTGTTGATGCAACTCAAGGAATACAAGCTCAAACACTAGCTAACTGTTATTTAGCACTTGATAATGATTTAGAAATAATGCCTGTTATTAATAAAATAGATCTTCCAAGTGCAAGACCTGATGAAATAAAAAAAGAAGTAGAAGACGTTATAGGTCTTGAGTGTCAAGAAGCACCTTTAATATCTGCTAAGGTAGGGCTTGGAATAGAAGATGTTCTAAAACAAATAGTTAAGCAGCTTCCACCTCCTTCAGGAGATGAAAATGCTAAACTTAGAGCACTTGTTTTTGATAGTTATTACGATCAATATAAAGGTGTTGTATGTTATGTAAGAGTAAAAGAAGGATCAGTTAAAAAAGGTGATAAAATAAGATTTATGGCCTCAGGAAAAGATTATGAAGTAACAGAAGTTGGTGTATTTACACCAAATTGTATAGAAACAGGATCGCTTAAAGCAGGTGAGGTTGGATATATTGCAGGAAGTATAAAAAATGTACGTGATGCAAGAGTTGGAGATACAATAACTTTAGCTAAAGATCCAACGGATAAACCATTACCAGGATATAGACCAGCTATACCTATGGTTTACAGTGGTATTTATCCATCAGACGGAGCAAAATACAACGAATTAAAAGAAGCGCTAGAAAAGCTTCAGTTAAATGATGCTGCCTTAACATTTGAGCCAGAAACTTCTATAGCACTAGGATTTGGATTTAGATGTGGGTTTTTAGGACTTTTACACATGGAAGTTATTCAAGAAAGATTAGAAAGAGAGTTTAATCTTGATCTTGTAACAACTGCACCATCTGTTATTTATAAAATAACAAAATCAGATGGAGAGCTTATAGAACTTACAAACCCAACTAATATGCCTGATCCATCTGAAATTGATTATATGGAAGAGCCTATGGTTAAAGCATCTATAATAGCTCCATCAGATTATGTAGGAGCAGTTATGGAACTTTGCCAAAATAGAAGGGGTATATTTAAAAATATGGAATACCTAGAGGAAACTAGGGTTATGCTTCACTATGAAATACCTTTAAACGAAATAATATTTGATTTCTTTGATACTTTAAAATCTAAAACAAGAGGATATGCTTCACTTGACTATGAATTAATAGGATATAGAGAATCTAAACTTGTTAAGCTTGATATACTTTTAAATGGAGATAATGTAGATGCATTATCACAAATTGTTCCAAGTGAAAGAGCATATGCAAGAGGCCGCGCAATAGCTGAAAAGTTAAAAGAGATTATACCAAGACAAATGTTTGAAATTCCTATTCAAGCTGCTGTAGGAGCAAAAATCATAGCAAGAGAAACTGTTAGAGCTCTTAGAAAAGACGTTTTAGCAAAATGTTATGGTGGAGATATATCAAGAAAGAAAAAGCTTCTAGAGAAACAAAAAGAAGGAAAGAAGAGAATGAAGCAAATTGGTACTGTAGAAGTTCCACAAGAAGCATTTATGGCTGTTTTAAAGGTGGATTGTTAATGAAATCTTTGTATATTCATATACCATTTTGTGCAAAGAAATGTCTTTACTGCGACTTTAATTCTTATGCTAATAGGGAATTAGAAAATCAATATGTAAAAACTATAATTAGTCAAATAAATGATTTAGATTATAATTTTAATACAATATTTATTGGTGGGGGGACTCCCACCATTTTGTCTAATGAAAATCTTAAAAGTCTTTTAGAGGCTTTAAATAAATTTTCACCAAAGGAATTTTCTATAGAATGTAACCCAGGAACGATAAATAAAGAAAATCTTTTTATTATGAAGGATTTTGGGGTAAATAGATTATCTATAGGACTTCAATCTACAAACAATAATATATTAAAATCTCTTGGAAGAATACATACATATGAAGATTTTCTAAATAGTTATGTTTTAGCAAGAGAAGTTGGATTTAAAAATATAAACATTGATTTAATGTTTGGAGTACCTAATCAAAGTTTAGAGGATTTTAAAGAAAGTTTAGAAAAGGTGTGTAAATTAAAGCCTGAACATATATCTTCTTATAGCTTAATAATAGAAGAAGGAACACCTTTTTATGAAATGGATAAAAAGGGAGAATTAAATGTTGTTAGTGAAGATGTTGAAAGAGAAATGTATGATTTTTTAATAGATTATTTAAAAGATAAAGGCTATAAATGGTATGAGATTTCTAATTTTTGTTTAAATGGAAAAGAATGTGAACATAACAAAGTATATTGGAAATGTGAGGATTACATAGGAATTGGTGCAGGAGCACATTCTTATTTTAACGGAAAAAGATATTCTAATGTATGTTCTGTAAAAGAGTATATAGAAAAATCAAAGTCAAAGGATAATTCTTACATAGAAAATATTGAGGTAATAGATAAAAACTCTTCAATAGAGGAAAACATGTTTTTAGGTCTTCGTATGATTGACGGAATAAATAAAAAAGAATTTGAAAATAGATTTAATGAAAGTATTAATGATATATACCAAAAAGAAATAGAAAAGTTAAAAGAAAATGATTTAATATTTGAGGATGAAAATATTATAAAGCTTACTAGAAAAGGAGTTAATCTTTCTAACCAAGTCTTTGTAGAATTCTTAAAATAAAATTAATATCACTATTAGCTATTGACAAAAAAGGCTAATAGTGATATTTTTATATTGTAATCGTTAGCACTCAAACATAGTGAGTGCTAATAAAGAGGTGATATCATGGAAATAGGTGATAGAAAAAAAGCTATATTAGATGCAATTGTTAGAGATTATATTCAAACAGGGGAGCCTGTAGGGTCTAGAACTATTGCTAAAAAATATGAAGTTGGTTTTAGCTCTGCTACTATAAGAAATGAAATGGCAGACCTTGAAGAAATGGGACTTATAGTTCAACCACATACTTCTTCTGGTAGAATTCCTTCTGATAAAGGATACAGATTCTATGTTGATAAACTTATGGAAATTGGTAGTCCTACAAAGGAAGAAATAGAACTTATAAAAAATTATATGCACTTATCTACTATTAATGAAATAGATAAGCTTATAAAAAGAACTGCAAAGCTTATATCAGATGTTACAAACTATACCGCAGCTATTATTACTCCATCAGAGAGTACTAGTATTATAGTTTCTTTAAAACTTATTCCAGTAAACGAAGTGGAAGTAGTTGCTGTAGTAGTAACAGATATGGCTCAAATTAAAAATATTATGATAAGACTTCCAAAGCCAATATCACCTAATATGCTTCTAAAAATAAATAATATGTTAAACGAAAAATTATGTGGTCTTACAATTGAGGATATAAATTTATCAGTTATTTCTTCAGTTCAAAGAGAATTAAGTGGATATAACGAAATATTAAACTCAATAATACCACTACTGTATGATAGTTTAAAAACAGATCATCAAAAGATTTATCTTTCAGGTGCATCTAATATGTTTAGTCATGCAGAGTATAATGACATTGATAGAGCAAAAGAATTTTTATCTTTAGTTGAAAACAAGGATACTCTTAGAAAAGCATTTGTAAACGGAAATTGTCCTTTTGAAATTTCAATTGGAGATGAAAATGATATAGATGAAATAAAAAATTATAGTATTGTAAAAGCTACCTACAATATGAATAAAAAGCCTGTAGGAAGCATTGGAGTAATTGGACCTACTAGAATGGATTATTCAAGAGTAATGGGAGTTTTAAAGTGTTTTACAGACATATTAAATGATGTGTTAAAAACCAATTATGATAGTTAACACCTAAAATATATTTGAAAGGGTGAAGGTAGTGGAGGATAAAAACCTTAATAAAAATCAAGAAGATGTAGAAACTAACAATGAAGAAGTAGTTGATGAAGTTCAGGAAGAAAATACTGAAATAGAATCAAAACTTAAAGAAAAAGAAGAAGAGTGTAATAAGTATTTAGATATGCTTAAAAGAACAACAGCTGAATATGAGAACTTTAGAAAAAGAACTCAAAAAGAAAAAGAATCACTTTTCAGTGATGGATTTAGATCAGCTATAGAAAAAACTCTTCCAGTTATAGATAACCTTGAAAGAGCACTAGAACATTCAGATGAAGAAGGTCCTTTAAAAGAAGGTCTTAACATGACTCTGAAAATGTTTAAAGATATATTAGAAAAAGAGGGTGTTACAGAAATACCATCACTTGGAGAAAAGTTTGATCCTAA
>JAEWEN010000022.1 GCA_023389275.1 Bacillota bacterium | reverse complement strand
ACATATACAGGACTTGAATATTCAAATTGTGGTGTTCAATGTATAAGAGCACTTTATATTTTATGGGCTATTACAGGAAACCTTGATGTTAAAGGTGGTTTATATATTAATCCTGAGCCTAAATCACGAGTTAAAAGGTTTAAATGCGTAAAACCTAAGGACAAGCCAATCGGGGCAAACAAGTATCCTGTTTTTTATAATCTTTTAAATAGTGCTCATTTTATGGAGTTTCCAAATGCAGTTTTAAACAAAGACCCTTATGAAATAAAAGGGCTATTAAACATAGGTTCATCAATTTTAACCTCATATCCAAGTTCTAAAAAATATGAGGAAGCACTTAAAAAGTTAGAGTTTTTCTGTACTATAGACAGATTTATGACTAAAGATGCTTTGTATGCAGATGTTATTTTACCTGCTACAACCTATTATGAAGATGAATCCTATGTAAAATATCCAGGACTTATTGTTAAAAGAGAAAGGGTAATAAACCCAATAGGTGAGGCTAAAAATGATATATTTATATTACATGAAATAGCGAAAAGATTAGGCTATGGAGAGCTTTATCCTAAAAATGAAGAAGAAATCTTCAGCATGGCTTTTAACAACTGTGAGGATATAATAGATGAGATAAATAAAGATGGATATAAAGTATTAATTCCTAAAAGGGAATATAGAAAATATGAAACAGGCAAACTTAGAAAAGATGGAAAGCCTGGATTTGAAACTCCATCAGGAAAATTAGAAATAAAATCTCATTTACTTGAAAGTTATGGATATAATGGACTTCCAGAGTATATAGAACCTGTGCAAAGTCCATTATCAGCACCTGAAATATATGAAAACTATCCATTAGTTCTTAATACAGGTGCAAGAATACAGTCTACATTTAGATCACAGCATCTAAATATAAAAGGACTTTTAAAACATCAACCAAACCCAGAAGTTATAATTAGCATTAATGATGCTAATTTAAGAGGAATAAAAAATGGGGACAAGGTTTTGATTAAAACAATGTATGGTAAAGTAGAATACTATGCAAATGTATCATCTAATATAAAAGATGGTGAAGTAGAAGTAAATATGGGTGGAGGTAACCCATATCAAGTTGAAAGCTGGAGAAATGCTAATGCAAATTATTTAACAGATATGGACAATAGAGATCCTATATCAGGTTTCCCAGTTTATAAAGCGCTTTTATGCGAAGTAGAAAAATTAGAAAATTAAACTGTTGATGGTAAATATCTTTCTAAAAAATATATAAAAGTAATACAAAAGTTATAAAAGAAACTGCTAACTATAAGTTAGCAGTTTTTATTTTTTATAATGTAACAATAATGGGTTTTATTTCATAATATACATTGACAGGCGAGGTACTATGATATATTATATATATAATCAAGGGAGGTGGTAAAGTGTCAATTACCTCAGATCTTATAAGAGGTCATACAGAAACAATTATTTTAAAACACTTACTAGATAAAGATAGTTATGGTTATGAAATTAATAAGTCTATTCAAGACACTACTAATAATATGTATGAATTAAAAGAAGCTACAATGTACTCAGCGTTTAGAAGGCTTGAAAAAGCAGAATATATTGTTTCTTATTGGGGAGATAGTAATGTTGGAGCAAGACGTAGATACTACACAATAACTCCAAAGGGAAGAGAGCATTATGAAAAGTGTAAAAAAGACTGGGAAGAAGCTAAAGACTTAATTGATAAGTTAATATAAGGTGGTGTTATTATGATAAATAAAATAAAAAATTATATTGAGGATGCATTTGAAAATGCTCCTAATACAAAAGGTGCACGTGAGCTTAAAGAAGAAATGACAGCTAATTTAATAGAAAAATATAATGATTTAATTGAAGCAGGAAAAACAGAGGAAGAAGCTTATAGAGAAGTTATTAAAGGAATAGGAAATATAGATAAACTTATATCAGATTTAAAAGTAAATATTAACTCCCCTATGTCTAGCGATGATATTAAAAAAAGTGCAAAAATAAAAGCTGTAGCAATATCACTTTATATTTTAAGCCCTGTACTTTTAATATCTTTATCAGAAGTAGGAGATGGTATTTTAGGACTTAGTTTAATGCTTGTTTTAGTAGCAATTGCAACTGGACTTTTAGTATATAATAATGCAACAAAGCCTCAGCCTGTATTTGAAGATGAAGATATTTTAGATGAATTTATGCAGTGGAGAACAAATAAGAAAAAAAGCAATGTAGTTTATAATTCTATAAAAAGTGTTGTTTGGCTTGTAATATTATGTGTTTATTTTTTAATAAGTTTTACAACAAATGCTTGGAATGTTTCTTGGATTATATTTTTAATAGGTGCTGCAATTAACCTTATTATAGATGCTTTTGAAAAGCTTAGAGGTGGTAGATATGAATAAGGGGATCCAAATTACAAAAATAGTAATAGCAGTAATAATTATTATAGTTTCTATTTCTTTTATATTTAGTTATTTTAATAAAAATGATAATGACAATTATATAGGGATGAAGGTAGTTAGAGATGATGTTATTAGTGAAAATATAGATTCTATTGATTTAGAATGGCCTTCAGGAAAAGTTGATATTTTAAAATCAAATGATAATAATATTAGAATAATTGAAAAATCAACTGGTAAGTCAACTAAATCAAATATAAATGTTTCAAATAATAAACTATCTATAACATATAAATTATCATCTGGACTTATCATATTTAATACTAGAAATAAAAGCTATCTTGAAATCTATTTACCAGAAAAAGAATATAATGAATTAGCATTTGATTTTACATCTGGAAACTATAATATTAGTGATTTAAAAACTAAAAAATTAGATCTAGAAATAACATCTGGTAAAGTAGATTTTAAAAACGTATCTACTAATATTTTAGATATAGATGCTACATCAGGAAAAATAGACTTTAATGGAAGTAGCAGTGATATAAAACTAGATATGACAAGTGGCAGGGTAAATGTTGAAACATCTATAATGCCAAAAGCTTTAGATATAGAAATTACATCAGGAAGTGCAAATGTAAGATTACCAGAAAACAATGGATTTGAAGTAGAGCTCGAAAAAATATCAGGACAGTTTAATAGTGATTTTGAGCTTTCTCAAAGTGGAAATAAACATATTTACAAAAATGGAGAATCTAAATTTAAAGTAGATGTATCAAGTGGAAAAGTAAATATTTTAAAATAAAGGATAGATTATTTCTATCCTTTTTGTTTTGGAAGTATAATAATAAATTCGCTTCCCTTATTAAGTTCACTTTTAACTTTTATTTCTCCACCATGTTCTTTAACTATTAAATTACTTATAGCAAGACCTATACCAAGTCCTTCGTTTGATTTATTTCTAGATTTATCAACTCTATAAAACCTTTCAAAAATATAGTCTATATCTTCTTCAGGAATACCAATACCTGTGTCTTTTACAGATATATATATATTAGATTTATCCTCATAAAGACGAACCTTTATATCTCCATTTTCTTTAGTGTATTTAATAGCGTTAGTTAATATATTCATTATAACTTGAGATATTTTGTCTCTATCAAAATCCCCACTAATATCATTAAGCTCATGTGTTATTGTAATGTTTTTCTTAAAAGCAATAGCTTCTAAGTTACATATTAAAAGATATATTATTTCTTTAAGGTTTACATATTCTATTGAAATAGATTCACCTTCAAGTTTTGTAAGATTTTTAAGCTGCTCTATTAAAGACATTATTCTCATAAGCTCATGGTCTATACTAGTTAATCTATCCTCAGTTGGTTCCCAAATACCGTCTATAATAGCTTGAAGATGTCCATGCATACTAGTAAGTGGTGTTCTAAGCTCATGTGAAAGGTCTGCAATTAATCTTTTTCTTATATGTTCTTGAGCCTTAAGTGAGTTTGATAAACGATTTATTGAAAATATTAGATTACTAATTTCTTTAATATTTCCTGTATACTCAAGGTTTTGATAGTTGTTTTTTTCTATAAGTTTTGTTACATAGGATACTCTTTTAATAGGGTAGGATATAGCTTTAGATAAAAATACTGTAATAAATAATATAGTTAAAATTGAAATAAATCCTACTACTATTAAAATTTTATTTATATTACTTATAAATTGTATTTCATCAGGCATATAATATATCCCATCATAATAAGTTAAGGTTTTATATCCTATAAGTTTATTTTTATTATTGTATATTGGAGATTCGTATGTACTTAATTCACCATTCCATAAAGGATGTAAAATACTCATACTAGATTTAATATCAGAAAAAGTTTCTTCACAGTGATCCTTATAATCACTATATGTACTCCATATGTATACTTTGTTTTTGTCTTTAAGCTCTAGTATTATTCCTCTTTTTAAAAGGTTTCTACCTATGTTTCTAAGACCTTCAATATCCCATTTGTTGTTTATATATGCGTTGTGAATATCTATATCTGAACTATTTATAGCATTTTTATTTTTAAGGTCTACGTATCTTTCAAATTGTGATTTAAAAATAGTATTTACAATAAAAGATAATGCTAATATAAATATAATTAAAGGTATTCCAAAGCTTATAATTAATTTTTTATTAAAGGATATATTTCTATTATGATTCAAATTTATAACCAACTCCATATATAGTTTTTATTATTTGTGGTTCTTTTACATTAGGCTCTATTTTCTTTCTAATATTTTTTATATGACTATCAATTGTTCTATCAAGTTTTTCATATGATTCATCTACAACATTTTGAAGTATTTGGTCTCTTGTAAAAACCTTGTCAGAATTAAATGCTAATAAAAGAAGTATTTCATATTCTGTTTTAGTAAGTTTAACTTCTTCATCATTCATTTTAACAACTCTAGTAGATTTATTTATTTCAAGACCATTATCAAATTTTATTGATGCATCTTTAAAAATACCATATCTTCTAAGAAGAGCATTAACTCTTACAACCATTTCACGAGGATTAAATGGTTTACATATATAGTCATCACATCCTAGATTAAATCCATCTATTTTATCTTCATCTTCAGCTTTTGCAGTTATCATAATAATAGGTATATTAGATTTTTCACGAACATAGGAACAAATATCATCACCGCTTATTTCTGGAATCATTCTATCTAATATTAAAAGGTCTATTTCATTATTATCAATTATATTTATAGCTTCACTTGCAGAGGTACAAATAGTAGTATTGTACCCTTCTCTTTTTAAGTAAGCATCTATAAATTCACATATTTTAATTTCGTCATCTACAATTAATATATTAGCCATAATAATCTCCCCCTTATAAACATTATATAACAGGTTTCGATAAATAAAAAAACTTCCTAAAATTACATAGGAAGTTTTTTCTTTATTACATAACTCTTTTTGCCCATAAATAAGCATCATTCCAGTAACTACTGTTAATGCTTGATATTTTAACAACATCTCCTGGTTTTGGTGCATGTATCATTTGTCCACCACCAATATAAATACCAACATGGCTTACAGTTCCGCTTCCATCTGTACTAGAGAATATTAAATCTCCAGGCTTAAGATTAGAACGGCTTACAGTAGTTCCATATTGTGATTGAGCTTTAGATGTTCTAGGAAGATTTACACCTGCTCCATTTTGGTATATGTATCTCATAAGTCCTGAACAGTCAAAAGAATTTGGTCCTTCAGAACCCCAATTGTATGGTTTACCTACTTGATCATAAGCTAAATTAATTACAGCTTGTACATTTTTACTTGAAGAAGGTTTTTCACTTTCTTCTTTATCTGTGTTTTCAGAAGGCTTACTTGTAGAAGGTTTAGAAGGCTTTTCTACAGGTTTACTTGTAGATGGCTTACTTTCTGAAGTGTTAGCCTCTTCCTTTTTAGAGTCTTCTTTAACTTCTTCTTTTTCTACAGAAGGCTTGTTAGCCTCTTCTTTATTTGAACTTTCGTCTTTGCTTACTTCAGTTTTATTTTCAGTTTTGTTTTCGTTAGTTTTGTCCTCAGTTTTGTTTTCAGTAACTTTATCTTCAGCATCCTTGTTAGGTTTTACAGTTGAAGTGTTAGTTTCTTCTTTTTTAGAAGAAGTAGTAGTTTCTTTGTTTGATTCTACAACAGGTTTTTCATTATTTATATAATCGCTATGTACATATCCTGTAGTGTTATTAACTTTAACTTTAACCCAGTCTCCACTTTCATCTAAAAACTCTATTTTAGTTCCTTTAGTTAGAACATCATATATTTTTTTATCTGTTCCTGGAGCTTCTCTAAAGTTTAGTCTATCTACATTAACGTATAAATCGTTATTATTAACTTTTACATAATTAGAATTAATGTATGCTTCTTTATCGTTTTGAAGCTTTACCTTAAACCAGTCATTTTCTTTACCAATTATATCAAGTTCAGTTCCTATTGGAACAGCAAATATCTTATTACCGTTTTCTATAGCTGGAGTTTCTCTTACATTTAGTCCGCTCTTCGCTGTAACCTCTGCTTCTCTATATATAACTTTATTATTATCAACAGCTTTTTCACTTGCAAATACACTTCCACTAGATGCTACAGACATAATTGCTACCATTGGTATTATAAATTTTTTTCTTAGCATTTTCTTAATACACCCCTTCAATTAATTTGTAACATTTTAGATTCTAGCATATGATTGTGTAGAAACTATGTAAATTTAAAAGAAATTTTACTAAATTTAGTGTATATAAGAATAGGAAGATGAAATGTTCCATTACATTTCTTTTAAAATTATAAAATATATATTTGTATATTTTACACAAATAAAGTATTTTTCGATATATAATTTCTATTTTTCTAAATTTATTTTTTTATTTAAATTTATAGGTATATATCGGATTATTGTGAAAGTAAATTGGTATATAGTTCGGTTTTTTATAGAAAATTTATAAAATCAAAAATAAAATTATTTTATTTTCACTTTTATATTGACACTTTTATGTTAAATAACTATAATAAAAAATCAAATATTATTTTTAGTAAATTCAGAATTTTCATTTTAGATATTTTTTTCAATTAATTATAAATTTGTAAAAGGAGTGTAATTACAATGGCATTTTATTTTAAAGAACCATCACATACTTTTGGAGAATATTTACTAGTTCCAGGATATTCATCATCAAAGTGTATACCTAATAATGTAAGTTTAAAAACTCCACTTGTTAAATATAAGAAAGGAGAACAGCCTTCTATATCTATGAATATTCCTTTAGTTTCAGCTATTATGCAATCTGTTTCAGATGATAAAATGGCTATAGCACTTGCTAAAGAAGGAGGAATTTCTTTTATATATGGCTCACAAACAATAGAAGACCAAGCTAATATGGTTAAACGTGTAAAAAATCATAAAGCAGGATTTGTTGTTAGTGCATCTAACGTTACTCCAGAAAGTACTTTAAAAGATATTTTAGATATAAAAGAAAAAAACGGATTTTCTACAATACCTGTTACTGAAGATGGAACATCTAGTGGTAAACTTTTAGGTATAGTTACAAGTAGAGATTATAGAGTAAGTAGAATGACACTAGATACAAAGGTTTCAGAATTTATGACTGATTTTAAAAATCTTATATATGCAAAGAATCCTATTACCTTAAAAGAAGCAAATAATATTATTTGGGATAATAAATTAAATACTCTTCCTATTATAGATGATAATCAGAATCTAAAATACTTAGTATTTCGCAAAGATTATGATTCAAATAAGGAAAATAAACTTGAACTATTAGATAATGATAAAAGATATATAGTAGGAGCAGGTATTAATACTAGAGATTATAAAGAACGTGTTCCTGCATTAGTTGAAGCTGGTGTAGATGTTCTTTGCATAGACTCATCAGAAGGGTTTTCTGAATGGCAAAAACTAACTATAGAATTTATTCGTGAAAAGTATGGAGATAGTGTTAAAGTTGGAGCTGGAAATGTTGTTGATAAAGATGGATTTAGATTCCTTGCTGAAGCTGGTGCTGATTTTATAAAAATTGGTATAGGTGGAGGTTCAATTTGTATTACTCGTGAGCAAAAAGGAATTGGTCGTGGACAAGCAACATCTGTTATTGAGGTTGCAAAAGCACGTGACGAATATTTTAGGGAAACAGGCACTTATATTCCTATATGCTCAGATGGAGGTATAGTACATGATTATCATATGACTTTAGCTCTAGCAATGGGATCTGATTTTATAATGCTTGGAAGATATTTCTCAAGATTTGATGAAAGTCCTACTAATAAAGTTAATATAAATGGTACCTATATGAAAGAATATTGGGGGGAAGGCTCTGCTCGTGCTAGAAACTGGCAACGCTATGATCTTGGTGGAGAGCAAAAACTTTCATTTGAAGAAGGTGTTGATTGCTATGTTCCATATGCAGGTAGTCTAAAAGATAATGTTGGAATATCTTTAAGTAAAATTCGTTCAACAATGTGTAACTGTGGTGCCTTAAATATAAAGGAGCTTCAAGAAAAAGCAAAAATAACACTTGTTTCTTCTACAAGCATTGTTGAAGGTGGAGCACATGATGTACTTTTAAAAGAGAGTACAATTAAGTAATATAACTATATTTTTATTTAAAATTAACATAAAAAGAGTAGTTTATATTTTGACTACTCTTTTTCATAATTAATTAAAATATAATCTAAAATTTATATGTACAAAATCTAAAATTTCTACCTTAATATTATAAATTACATTCTGCATTTTCTTTTGGATTTAAACCATACTTATTTGCACCTTCAACACTATTTTGTAGCATAAATATAAGTAGGATTATTCCTATAAAAGGTATAAATAAGGTTAAATACCACCATCCACTGCGGTTTGTATCATGTAATCTTCTAATTGTAACTGATATTGATGGTATTAATACTGCTAATAAATAAATAAAAATTATTATTCCAATTGTGTTTGTTACGTACTCAAAAATCATAATAAGTAAACATACTAAAAAATTTATAAGTGTAAATGACCATAGTTCTTTTCTTCTTGCTCTTCCTTGGAATACAGCATATTTTTTTAGTACCTGCTTATACCAATTTAACATTTGTAATGTCTCCTTTTTAGTAATTTCAAAACATTAACATAATAACATAATTTGATAATTATTTACATAGTTTTTCAAAATTAGACTAAATAAAACACGCTTTAAATAATACTTATATTATTATGGTATAAATTTCTATAATTTTAATACGATATACTATAAAATGTGTTAGTTTTATATGCTAAAAAGGGGGAAAGTGAATGTTTTTCTGGAATAGAAAAAAGATTTTTTGTGGACATTCATTGGAAAAGTTAAGCATAATAAGAGACATTCTTTCAGTTAATAAAATAAAGTATGAATACAAGGTTGTAAATCACAATAGTGGTTCTTTATTTACATCAAGAAGAGCAGTAACAGGTACAATGGGAGAAGAACCAAAGTATATGAATATATACTACTTATATGTTAATAAAAATGATTATGACAAATCAGTAGCACTTATTAATAAAATATAAAAAAACAAGGAGTAGATAAATCGACTCCTTATCCTCATTATTTACTTAATCAAAAAACATTCTTAGTTGTAACTTAAAGTAATCCCTAGGGATAATATAACATAAAAAGAATTATAAAACATTTTTGTGTAAAAAATGTTTTATATTCAGTAATAATTGTAAAGTACCAAAGTCCTCTTCTATATATTGTCTTGCTTTAAAGCATCAATTATATTTTCTTTTCTTACTTTAGAACTTCCATATGCCATAGCTATAGATACAAATACAAACACTCCTAAAATACAAATTAAAACACTTCCAAATGGAATAGTAAATTCAAAATCAAATCCAGAAGATAGTTTTTTATAAAGAAGTATCATTATTATAAAGCTTAAAGGAAGACCATATAAAAGTGATTTTAAACCATAAAATATACTTTCATAATTTATCATTTTATTAAATGATTTTGGTGTCATTCCAATAGATTTTAACATAGCAAATTCTTTTTTCCTAAGTGAAATACTTGTAGATATTGTATTAAATATATTAGCTATTGATATAGCTGATATTAAACCTATAAACCCATATACAAATATTGATACAATAAGTTCAATTTGTTTATCTTTCTTTTCTATTTCAGCTTTATTAAAAATAAATAAATCAGGACTACCACTAGATTCTTTTATTGATAAAATACTTTTTTGTGCCTTTGAAGCATCACTACATTTTAAAAATAGTGTTTCAGGATTATTTGGATTAATATAATTACCTATATAGTTTTTATCTACTATAGCTTTAAAAACTTTTTCAGACATTACAGTTGTAATAGTTGAAGAGGAGCTGCTATATCCTACTCCAACAGGAAGTCTTTTAGTGGTTGATAAAACGTTTATTTTAGTAATATTCTTACTTTCATTTTTAATAATACCTTTTAATGTTAAGCTATCACCTTTTTTAATATTAAGGATTTCTGTTTCGATATATTTTTTATTAACTTGGTCATAATATCTAGCTGTACTTATTACGATACCTTGAGGGTTATTAATATCATTTAGCTTAGATACATTTTCTCCAATAGATTTTGCATAACTTTCAAGGCTTTTATCATCCATTAAAACTAAATCTACATAATAATTATATGGTGAAGAACTAGATTTTTCTTTCATAAAGTCTGGAACCATATTAGGAGAAAAATCAGAGTATAATGGAATGGTTTTACAAATACTATATTCTTTAACTTCATCTATATTCAAAAATTTATTATATATATTTAATCTTTCGTCTTTAGATGCTATTGGCATACGAATTTTAATATCATAGTTTGTATTTTCATTAGTCATTGATAATGATTTATTTGTATAAAAACTAAATGTAGAAACAGTTAAAAATAAAATTATACTTACTACTAAAGAAAATATTGTTATTCTATATTTCCCCTTATTTCTTTTAATATTTTTAAGTGCTATTTCTCCTTCTATACCAAATATTTTTCTGGTTATTTTAGAAGTTTTCACTTTTCTTCTAGTTAATTTAATATCCTTTGATTGACGTATAGCTTCAATTGCTGTAACTTTAGATGCTTTAATAGATGGAATAAAAGCTGAAATGTATATTGTAATAATTGAAAATAATATACTTAAGATTATTCCTAAAGGGGATACTACAATTTCTAATTTTACAGGATTATTCATTGTTGCTTTAAGAAGTGGATTTACAAATAAAAATGTAATCCATATTCCAATAATTCCAGATAAAATCCCAATAGGAATACTTATTAAACCTATAATAAGTCCTTCAAATAGTACAGAATTTCTTTTTTGTTTTTTAGTAGCACCTATACTAGATAGCATTCCAAGATATCGAGACCTTTCTGATACTGATATTGCAAATGAATTATATATAAGTAAAACTGAGCCAAGTATAACAATCACTAAAAATATTCCTACAATAGAGTAAAGTGAAGAAATAGGAGAGTCATTTTCAACTATTCCAGCCCATTCTAAAACAGAGCTATTATACTCTACGTTTTCATATTTTATGTTGTTTTTAATTCTTATATCTTTTGTGTAATCATATATATTTCTTTTTAATTTATTTTGAAAAGTATATACATTAAATACATCATCTTCTTTTAAAGTACTTTCATCTACATAAGAAATAACTGTATATCCAGGAGACCATTGTTTTTCAGATTCTGGTTTTTCTATTATACCTACTATAATAAATTCTTTTCTAAGGGTAGGAACTATTTCTTCTTTACCTATATAAGGAGAATTTTGTCCTAATTTTTCATGTGATTTTTCAGAACTTTGTTTTTTAGAGTTAATATATCTTTCTCCTATATCAACATTTAAAGTATCTCCAATTTTATAATCAAATTCTTTATTAGATAAAGCAGTGCTTGATATAACAACTTCATCTGGAGTTTTAGGAAGTCTTCCTTGCTTTAGTTTTAAATTAAAATTTATAAGTCCTTGCTTATTAAAACTAGTAAAAAATAAGTAAGGTTTCTTTTTGTTTTCACTATTTTTTAAATAGCTATATCCTAAATCTTTATTTATTATAAAGTCTTTTGTGTTAGAGTCGTTTTTAATAGAAATAGCTTGAGTCTTATTTATATCTTTGTACATTACATGCCAATATCCGCTTGTAGATAAATCTCTTTCTTGAAATAGTTTTGAAAAAGAAAGTCCAAGAGTAATAACCCCTGTAATCATAGCAATAGATATAATAACACCTATTATTGTAACTAAAGTACGCTTTTTGTTTTCCTTTAAATGCTTAATTGTAACTTTATTTACTATATTCAATTAAAGCACCTCATCTCTTGTGATTCTTCCATCTTCAATTGATATTATTCTGTCTGCTTGAAGTGCAATGTTTTCATCATGTGTAATTATAATAAGTGTTTGATTGTATCTTTTGTTAAAAAGTTTAAAAAGGTCTATAATTTCCTTACTATTTTTACTATCAAGATTTCCAGTAGGTTCATCTGCTAAAACAAGTGCAGGATTATTTATAAGCGCTCTACCTATAGAGACTCTTTGCTGCTGACCACCTGAAAGCTGATTTGGAAGATGATTTAATCTTTCTTTTAATGAAAGAGCATTAAGAATTTCATTTAACTTATCATTATCTACTATTTTCCCATCTAGAAGAAGTGGAAGAGTAATGTTTTCTTCAATATTTAAAACAGGAATAAGATTATAAAATTGATATATAAGTCCTATTTGTCTTCTTCTAAAAATAGCTAATTTTGTTTCATTTAAATCATATATATTTGTATTATCAATAAATACATTTCCACTTGTAGGCTTGTCTACTCCTCCTAAAATATGAAGTAGTGTAGACTTTCCAGATCCAGATGGTCCTACTATAGCTACAAACTCACCTTTTTCTACTGAAAAGGATACATTATCAAGTGCTTTAACAGCTGTGTTACCTTTACCATAAACTTTACATAAGTTTTCTACCTTTAATATTTCCATTATGTACCTCCCGTTTTGTTATAGCTATACTTTAACAACTGTACATTACAATAAAATGACCCTTAGGTGACAATTTAGTCACTAAACTATTTGACTGTAAAACTTTATAGTAAATTCTGTGTAAGATTTGGATTCACTTTTTACCTTAATGTCTCCATTTTGTTTTTTTACTATTGTTTTAGACATTGCAAGTCCAATACCTACACTGTCATCAGAGGCATTTTTTCCTTTATAAAATCTTTTAAATATATATGGAATATCTTTTTTATCAATTCCTTTTCCATTATCTCTAATTATTATCTCTGTATATATAGGGTTTTGGGAGTAGTTTATATTTATAGTTCCTTTTTCTTCTGTGTGTTCTATACAGTTTTTTAAAATATTTATTATAGCCTCACGAGTCCAGTTAAAGTCACCTATAAAAAAGGTATTACTATCTCCTTTGATGTTTAATGTTTGCTGCTTTATATCAATAGGTATTAAAAGAGGACTTATAGAGGATTCTATTAAGGATTTAACATTAACAGTATCTTTCTTAAATATAGTTGTTCCAGCATCAATTTTAGATAACTTTAAAAGAGAAGTAACTAACCATTGAATTCTTTCAAGCTGATTATTTATATTGTTTGTAAACTCAATTCTTTTTTCTTCACTTAAATTATTACTTCTTAAAAGGTCTGTCATAACCATCATAGATGTAAGTGGAGTTTTTAGCTGATGTGATATATCCGACATAGAGTTTGCAAGATGAATTTTATCTTTTTCTAGAAGTTCTGCTTGTTCTGAAAGTTTAGTTGTTACCTTATAAATATCATTTTTAAGTATAGAAAGTTCTCCTTCAAAGTTATTTCTAATATCTAAAGAATAATCTCCAAGACATATTTTATCTAAGTAATTTGATAATTTTTTTATCTCCTTATATCTCCAATTAGTAAATAAAATAAAAGATATTAAAAGAAGAGTACAGGTTAATAATCCTACTAGTCCTGCTATATAATCTATTTTAAACAAAATTAAACTTCCTAAAATAGAAATAGAACCTACTAAAAATAGAAAAATCTTTATTTCCTTATTTCTAAACATTTAATCACCTACTTTATAACCAAGACCTCTAATAGTTTTAATTATATCTGGTTTTTGAGGATTATCCTCTAATTTTTCTCTTAAACGCTTAATATAAACAGTTAGGGTATTATCATTTACAAAGTCACCTGCAACATCCCATATACTTTCTAAAAGTTGGTTTCTACTAAGAACTTGTCCTATATTATTGCAAAAAGTTAGAAATAATCTATATTCAAGTGCAGTTAAAATAACTTCAACACCTTTTTTATAAACCTTAGCTTCAAGAGTATTTATACTAATGTCTTTTATGTTTATTATATTTTTAAAAGTAGAGGCTTTGTTATACCTTCTTAAAACAGATTTTATTCTAGACATAAGTTCTCTAATTCTAAAAGGTTTTGTAATATAGTCATCAGCTCCTAAATCAAGTCCCATAACAACATTTACTTCTTCATCACATGCAGTTAAAAATATTACTGGAGAATCTTTAATTTCCTTAATTTTTTTACATATATCATATCCATTTCCATCAGGGAGAGTTATATCAAGTATAAATAAATCAAAATTATCTTTGTATAGCATTTTTATGGCAGAGTTATAGTCATTACATACTGTAGTGCTGTAACCTTCTTGACTTAAAGAAAACTCAAGACCAGTAGCTATTGTTTTATCGTCTTCAACTAATAGGATTTTCATATAATCACCTTCTTTAAATTTATAAAATAAAAAAAGATTTAACCATTTAAGGTTAAATCTTTTTCTTATGATATCCCTTTACTCCTATATTTGCAACTCCCAGACATGAATCAAAATAATTATGATCTAAGGTAATATCTAAAGAAGTTCCAAGGTCTTCAGCTCTTTTTTGTATATCTAATTTTTTATAATCAGGCTCAAAAAGATCCATTGTTTCTAGTACACCATCTAGAACTTCTAAAAACATATTATATGGCATTCCTATTCCCATTTCACTATCATTCCAACTACCAGAAAAACGGCTATTAGAACATAGTAAAGAAATATTTATGTCTTGGGTTAAATAAGGACGTGCAGTAAGCTCTGTACAAAGACCTCCCATACCAGCAAGTCTTATATTTTTAGCATATCCAAATTTATAAGTATATCCTTGAATTATTCTCATTGCTGTATAAGGGCTACTAATAGAAATCACAATATGAGGAGGAGTATCAAAGTGTTCCAAAGGCTGAATTAACATACCATAAACATTATGTTTTAAATATGGTATTTCTTCTACAACACTTTTAGAAATCTCTTGTGAACAGTAAAAGTTTCTTTTATAAAAGGTTTCTCCAGATAAAGTATTATTATCAACAGCATCAAATCCTAAAACCTTTGATGCAGCATCACAATATAGATGATTTTTGTTTACTTTAATACATTTACCAGATGCAGCTACTTTAACCATCATGCAAAAAAATAATTGATGATTAGCTTCAGGTACATTAATATTTTTATATTCGTTTTCAGTAAAAATAAATTGTACTCCTACTAGTTCTCTTTTATCTTCATAATTTAAACTTGCTTTAAACTTAGTTAGCTTTTCCTTCATAAAATTATCTCCCTAAATTATAATTTATTGTATATTTTATCATTATAGGGTTTATTTACAATATTTTTATAGTAAAATTATACATAATTTATTATAGTTTATGGTTTTAAAATATAAGAGAGGTAAAGTTATATGGTGGATAAATTAACATCTGAAGAAAGAATGAAAAGATTTTATCAAGGAGAAAGTATTGATCGTGTTCCTTTTATTTCTTCAGCAACTATGTACTCAGGAAAAGTTATGGGGCTCAGTTCTGAAGAATTTTATTTTAATGTAGAAAAGTCATATGAAGCACAAAAGTGGGTAGGAGAAATGCATTGTTGCGATGGAGGGCCATGTTATGATTTGCCTCGTGGAGAAATATTAGATTTTGGTGGAGAGTTTACTTTTTCTGAAAATAAAACGGTAGAACTACCTATGGTTAAAAAATTTCCAATAGAGAATATTAATGGAGCTATAGACTACGTTATGCCATCTTCTGAAAAATGGCAGTTTTTAAATAAGAAAATAGAATTTATAAAATATATGAGACAAAAAGGTGATTTTACAGCTAGTATATCAGCAGGATCTCCTTTTACAGTTGTTGGCTCTATTATAGATACAAAGCTTTTTGTAAGATGGATTCGTAAAGAACCAGAGATAATCCATAAGCTTTTAGGTCAAGCTGTAGAATATTTGCTTAAATCAGCAGATATTATTATAAATGAATTTGGAATAGAAAACTGCTCTGTTTCATCAAATTATCCTTTTGAATCTAATTCATTAATTTCATCTAAAACATTTGAAGAGTTTTCTCTTCCTTATATTTTAGATGTACATAAAAAGTTAAGGGAAAAAGGATTAACTAGCTTTGGAATTCATTTATGTGGTAATCAAAATAAAAACCTAAACTATTATAGGGAATTAAATTTGCCAGATAGAAGTTTTATTAGTGTAGATGAACAAAACGATTTAAAAACTGTTTCTAATATTTTAGGTAGTCATCATACTTATGCAGGAAATGTACCATCAGGTAAGTTAGTAACTGGAACTCACATGGAAATATATAAATATTGTGAAAAGATTATAGGAGATATGAAATATAATGAAGGTGGTTTTATTTTAATGCCATCTTGTGATCTTCCTATAAATACATCTTCTTTAAATCTATATGCAATGTTAAAAGCAACACGTGATTTTGGAAAATATTAAAAAAATATAATAATAAAGGAAATGGTTATAGAGTTTTTCTATAACCATTTATATTTTGGTAGAAAAAAGCAATTAGACATTAAAAATTGTCGAAAGTATAATTAATGTGGAAAATATATGAAAAAATGGGGGAGAATTATGTTTAAAAAAGTGTTATCAGCTATTTTAATGGTGTGTTTATGCTTAATTGTTATGGTTGGATGTGAAAGTAGTAAAAAAGATTCTAATTCAACTAATACATCAGCAACATCAGTAAAAGTAAAAAATCAAGATGATCCTATTATTTTAGCTACAATGACTGATGAAGAAAGTAGAATTATTGGTTCTATGATGAAACAAGTTTTAGAGGCCAATGGATATTTAGTAGATTCAAGGGTAGGAACTTTTAATAATACAACACTTGCTAGACAGTCTTTAATGCAAAAGCAAGTTGAACTTTCTATGGATTACACAGGTCGTGGA
Organism: Bacillota bacterium; assembly: GCA_023389275.1. Taxonomy (GTDB): domain Bacteria; phylum Bacillota; class Clostridia; order Clostridiales; family Caloramatoraceae; genus Clostridium_AB. The sequence goes on along the minus strand of JAEWEN010000022.1, from coordinate 7,221 downwards.
ATGATGTTTATTAAAAATGTTGATATTAAAAAATATCAATCAGATTTAAAAACAGCTTTTGAAACAACAAAAGAGGCAGATGCTAAAAACGGAATTACATGGATTTGCTATTCTAAATATAATAATACAGATGGTATTGCTGTAAGTAAAAAGTGGGCAGAGGAAAATAAAATAAAAACATTTGATGACTTTGCAAAATACATAAACTCAGGTAAAGAAATGAAACTTGCAATAGCAGGAGAAGATAGTTATGCTGCTACAGCGCCAACATGTTTACCTGGTTGGGAAAAAGCATATGGATTTAAATTATCAGATAAGCAGGTTGTAGTTGGGGTAAATGATCCAAAAACAATGGTTGCAAATAATACTGATGGTATTTTAGCATGTCATACATATACTACAGCAGGTACTTTAGAAGCATTAGATCTTGTTGTTATTGAAGACCCTAAAATGGTTGCGCCTGTTTATAGTCCAGCGCCAATTGCACTTCCAGATCTTTTAGAAAAATATCCAGAGATTGAAGGCCTTATGAAACAAATCTTCGAATCTTTAGATGCTCAGAAGATGATGCATATGAATAAGCAGTTATCAGTTGATGGGAAAAGTGAAACAGATATTGCAAGGGAGTATTTAAAAAGCTCAGGAATATTAAAATAAGTAGATAATATGTAACTCCGTATATTTATTAATTACGGAGTTACATTCTATGTATGGAGGTAAATATGTTAAAAAAACAGGATTTTGCTACTTTAATATTAGGGGTTTTACTTATAGCTACTTTATTTGTGAATCAATTTATGTTTGTTGGAAAAGCTAGAGTTGGAGAGAAGGTAGGACTAACAGCAGGAGAGTGTTTAGGAGCAAACTATATGATTCTACTTGTTTTAACGATTCTACTTTTAATATTTGTCTTTTTAAAAAAAGATAATGAAAACTTAAATTTTATAACAGGCATTTTAGCAAGTCTATGCTTTGGACTTACTATTTTATTTTGTGGACAAGCAGTTAATGTAGTACAACTTCCTACAAGTAGTGGAAGAATTTCTATGAGTATAGGAAGCTATATATACTTGATTTTAGCTTATTTAATTGAAGTTAAGTGTAATGAACTAATTAAAAAAACATGGAAAAGATTTTTAGTTATTTTTATAGGACTTGCTATTGGTATAGTATCATTTTTAGCTAATCAATTAGATGGATTATCTGTTACTGTAGAGTACTTTAATAGACAGTCTCAATTTCATCAAGAATTTATAAATCATGTTGAAATGTCATTTGCAGTAGTAATAGTAGGTATTATAATAGGAATCCCTCTAGGCTGGATTGTATATAAGAAGGCAAAGGTAGGTAAGGTAATATCAACTATTTTAAATACTATAGAATCTATTCCTTCTTTAGCCTTAATTTGTGCAATGATGTTTCCATTAGCTTTTTTAAGTAACAATATTCCCTTTTTACGAGAAAGAGGAATTTCAGGAATAGGAGCAACACCTGTGTTTTTTGCTTTGCTTTTTTATGCTTTATTTCAAATAACAAATAGTATGTATGGTGCATTAAAAGTAGTAAATAAACAGTACATAGAAGTTGCAAAGGCAATGGGAATGACTAATTTACAGATCTTCATAAAAGTAGAACTGCCTATTATTTTACCAGTTATTATTTCAGGGATAAGAGTTGCATTAATTTCAACAATACTTGGAGTAACTATTGGAGCATATGTTGGATTTGGAGGACTTGGAATGTTTATATTACAAGGACTAAATGGATTTGCAATTGATATTGTTTTATTAGGCACACTTCCAATTATGGCTATGGTATTCACATTTGATTTTTTACTTAAAAAGATTATAGATGGAATAGATTATTATAGAAAAGTTAGGGGGACAGTTAAGGTATGATAAGAATCAAAAATGTTACTAAAAAGTTTAATGAATCTATTGCTGTAGATAATTTATCCATGAATATAGATAAAGGTGAAATGTGTGTATTTGTAGGTGAATCAGGTTGCGGTAAATCTACTACCTTAAGAATGATTAATAGATTAATTGAACAAGATGAAGGCAGTATTGAGATAAACGGTAAAGATATTAAAGAATATAATCTAGAAGATTTAAGAAGAAGTGTTGGATATGTTGTTCAAAGTACAGGGCTTTTTCCTCATATGACTGTAATGGAGAATATAGCTGTTGTACCAAGACTTTTAAAATGGAAGGAAGATAAAATTTTATTAAGAGTAAAAGAGTTAATAGATTTAGTAGGACTTGATGTATCTAAATATATTAATAAGCGTCCTTCAGAATTATCAGGAGGGGAAGCACAAAGAATAGGTGTTGCAAGAGCATTAGCAGCTGATCCTGAAATTATATTAATGGATGAGCCATTTGGAGCCGTTGATCCATTAAATAGGAATAATCTTCAAAATAGTTTTTTGAAAATCCAAAAGCAGCTAAAGAAAACTGTTATTTTTGTTACACATGATATTGATGAAGCAATGAAAATGGGAGATAAAATTGCTATTATGTCTAAGGGAAAATTACAGTGCTTTGAAAAGCCAGAGAATATTTTATATTCTAAAAATCCTTTTGTTCAAAGTTTTTTAGGAAGTGAATCATATATAAAAGTTTTATCTAAATTTGAAGCAGGAAGCTATATTAATGCTAGGGATATAAGAGAGTGTGAAATATCAGTGGTAGAAAATATAAATTTAAAAGATGTATTAGCATTAATGATACAAAATGGACAGGATATAGCTAGTGTGAAAAGTGTAGATGGTGTAGTAATAGGAAATATATATTTAAATGACATTATTCATGTTTTTAAAAAGAGGTGATTGTATGAAGTTTACTAAAAAGAAGAAAGTAGATAGGTATTCTATAGAGATCACTATATTATTAATAATGTTATTAGCTTTTGTTTTTGGATATGCTTATATTGAAGAATGGATTTATTCTGTGTGGCCTACAGAGGTTGGACTTGTAAGTCATTATAGCCTTCCAAAACTAACATTACAGTTTATAATAATTGCATTTATATCTTGTTTATTTGCTAGTTTAGTAGGAATTTCAATAGGAATATTTTGTTTTACTAAGTATGGGAAGCCATTTCGTACTATAGTTGAAAAGATTTCTATGATAATTCAGACAATACCTACTATGGCAGTGTTAATGATAGGTATAATAGCCTTTGGTATTGGTATGAAGGCAGCTGTAATTGCACTAGTACTACAAGGAATACTTCCAATTATTTTTTCGACTATTGCTGGAATAGAGAATATATCCTCATCTTATATAGAAGTAGGTAAAGGTCTTGGAATGACTAAGGGACAGATTCTTAGAAAAATACAACTTCCAATGGCAATACCAGTTATTTTGTCTGGAATGAGAACAGCATTAATTATTTGTATTGGTGCAGCAACCCTTGCTTTTAGTACAGGGGCCGGGGGACTTGGTCTTTTAATACAAACAGGTTGTTCTACATACAATACTGTATTTATATTTGAAGGAACAGTACCAATATGTTTACTTGCTATTTTAGCAGATAAAGTTTTAAGAAAAGCTGAAAATCATTTTTATAAAGTAAGTTCTTAGTTAGTAAGGTAAGTAGGAGAGTAATATGAATGAAAAAAAGCATAAACAAAATCTAGTAATAGTATTGTTAGTGCTTGTATGTTCAAATGTAGCAGTTTATGGATTACCATATATGAGAAGTGCCTTTTATAATATTATGATTGAGGCTATGGGATTAACTAACTTAGAAATTAGTCGTTTGTGGAGTATATTTGGAATAGTAGCTATGATGTCTTATATATTAGGTGGATATATAGCAGATGTTATTCCACCTAAAAAGCTGTTAATCTACACATTAATTGTATCTGGGATATTGCATTTGTATTTTTCAACAATTCCTAGCTATACAGAAATGATAATTATTTTTGGACTTATGGGTATAACAACAGTACTAGTATTTTATCCTGCATCAACGAAAATATTAGCTTGTTTAGGTAAGGGAGAAAATCAAGGGAAGATTTTCGGATCTTACTATTCTTTAGTAGGGCTTTTAGGGATAATTATTACAGGAATAGGTTTTTTATTATTAAATAAGGGATATGGTTCACAATTAGTTTTCTGTAAAATAGTAAGAATCTATGCTTTATTAAATTTTTTATCTGCACTTGGAGTAGGGGTTTTATTTAAAGAGAGTCAATTTACTTCTGTAGTAATTGATAAGATTAAGTATAAAGAAATTCCTAGTGTAATTAAAAATTCGGCTGTTTGGATTGTTGCAGGAATTATGTTATCAAACTATGTTATTTATTCTTTTTTAACATATATAACACCATATTTAATAAATATACATAATGTATCTACACAAAATGCTTTGTTAGTTAATATAGTTAGAGATAATGTAATAACTATTTTAGCAGGACCTATATTTGGTGCTATGGTAGATAAGGTTGGATCAGCTGTTAAGGTAATAAGGATTGGATTAACAATAAGTTTGATTTGTCTTACAATAATATTGATTTTTCCGGCTCAAAAAATATATTTTATAATTATATTGTTAAACATTATGATATTTTCTATGATGGTAATAGGAATAAAAGGAGTAGGAATCGTTTTAATATCAGAGGTTAAGTTTCCAGTTTATTTACTTGGAACAGTTATTGGAATAGTTTCTTTTATTGGTTATTCTCCAGATGCATTTTTTTATCCTTTATCAGGAATTATACTAGATACTTTAGGAAATAGAGGATATAGTGTTTTAATTATAATATGTGTTTTATTTAGTATATTAGGTATTAATTTATGTAGTTATTTAAAGAAAATAAATTCTTATAGTAAGTAAAGGTGTGCCAATGTTAATTTGACACACCTTTACTTTATTATTTATATAAGTATTCTCTTGTCATTGGTAGATCGTTATCTACACCTTTAGCAAATAATATTTGATGAAGATCTATTACACCATTATTAAAAGATGCAGCACATGAAGCTAAATATAATGCCCACATTCTTACAAAACGCTCATCAAACATTTCTCTAACTTTATCTATTTGTTGATTGTAGTTGTCATACCAACAAAGAAGTGTTTTTACATAGTGACGTCTTAAACTTTCTACATCAAGTGTATAGAAGTTTTTATCTCCACCTATATTAATTATTTCTCTTAAACTTGGTATAACTCCACCTGGGAATATGTACTTTTTAATCCAAGGGTCTCCTGGGTATTCTCTGCGACCACTAATATAATGAAGTAGGAATAATCCTTTGTCTTTTAAAACTGAATCTACATTATCCATGAAAAGCTTATAGTTTTCTCTTCCAACGTGTTCAAGCATTCCAACACTAACGATACGATCAAATAATAGATTTGATTTTTTTAGCTCTCTATAATCCATTAATTTAACTTCTAAATAGTCTTCAAGTCCTTCTTCTACAATTCTTTCTTTAAACTTTTTAAACTGTTCTTCACTTAAAGTAATTCCAAGTCCATGTACTTTATATTTTTTAGCAGCTTCAATTAAAAGACCGCCCCAGCCACAGCCAATATCAAGAAGTGACATGCCTTCCTTTAAGTTTAATTTATTTAATATATGATTTATTTTATTACATTGAGCCTCATAAAGAGTATTACTTGGATCTTTAAAGTATCCACATGAGTAGCTTAATGTTTCATCTAACCATAATTTATAAAAATCATTTCCTATGTCATAGTGTGAAGAAACTTCTTCTTTTTGATTTTTAGCTGATGTTGATGTAAATATTAATTTCTTTAAAGCATTTGTATCTACTTTAAAATCGTCCATTTTACTAAGTACAATATTAAGTGCTTCAAAAAGGTCTCCCTCAACATCTAAAATATTATCCATGTAGGCTTCACCAAGTGCTAAGCTAGTACTTCTCATTATAGCAGCCTTATCTAAAGAACCATTAACTTTAACAAGGAACTTACTTTCTCCTTCGCCTACTTTCATTTCTTCTCCGTCTTTAAATCTAACACTAAAAGGTACTTGATCTACTTGCTTTAATAGTTTTTTTATAAGCATTTTTTCTAGTGCCATCTTTATCATCTGCTACTCAAAATATGGTCAAATATATCCATATTGAGATTATTACTGCTTCAATGTATCTGTTCTCGTTCTGTAGAACTACTAACATTTGATATAATACTCTACAGTCGTAAATTCCCGAAATAGCCTTCGGTACATATCTATAAATAACCTTCTTATGCTATTTTATAGATTTTAGCATCTCTTAAATTAAGACTAGCATTTAAATCTCTATCTTCACTATATCCACATCCACATTTATAAACTCTATCAGAAAGATTTAAATCTCTCTTAATAGATCCACAACTATTACATAATTTACTTGAAGGATAAAATCTATCTACAATTCTTAATTCAATTTCATTTAACCTACACTTATACTCGAGTTTTACTCTAAACTCATAAAATTTTTGCTGTGCAACAGCTTTTGAAAGATGCCTATTTTTCATCATGCCACTAACATTTAAATCTTCAATAGTTATAAAGCTTGGTTTTTGCTTTATAATCTCATTTACTGTTTTATTAATATAATCAGTTCTTATATTAGTTAATTTATGATGAAGTTTTTGTACTTCAACTATTTGTTTTTGAATATTTTGACGAGTAGCTTCTCCTTTCTCAATATTTTTATTTCTTAATCTTAAACTCTCATATTTCCTTGAAAGCTTTCTTTGTTCTCTTTTTAATTTCTTTTCTAACTTCTTAACTTTTGAAGTTTTATTAATATTTTTCTTAGTTAAGCCGTTGCTACAAATTGCAAAATCTTTAAGTCCAACATCAATTCCAATACCTTCACTATCATTGTTTTTAATAATATTTTCATTAGTTTCTACAATTACTGATACATAATATCTACCAGATTTTCTTGATACTGTACCACTAATTACATTTGCTCTAACTGGAATGTATCCAAATTCTTTTAGTTTAACTCTTCCTATAGTTGGTATTTGTATAAAATGACGTTCTCTATACCAATCATTTTTTGCATTTTTAGGAAAATATATTTTTATTCCCTGCTTATTTTTCTTTTTAAACTTTGGGAACCTGCTTTGCCCTTTAAAAAACTTCTTAAAAGCAGTTTCACCATTACAAATAGATTTTTTTCTAGCCTTACTTCCGCAACTATTTATCCAATTGTATTCTTCTAATGTTTTAATTTCATTATTAATATA
>JAEWEN010000095.1 GCA_023389275.1 Bacillota bacterium | reverse complement strand
ACAGGAAACTCACTTCCTTGGCTTTTATGAATTGTTATAGCATAAGCAAGTTCTACTTCATCTAAGCTTGAAAAATCATACTCAACTTTTTTATCCTCATCAAATATAATATATGCTTTACTATCCTCTATGTTTATACTTTCTATATAACCTATATCACCATTAAATACTCCACTGCCTTTTTCTTCATTTTCTCCTATACCTTCCCACTCTAGTTGGTAGTTATTTTTGGTTTGCATAACCTTATCACCAACTCTTAAAATATATTCGCCTACTTTTTTCTCAGCTTTTAACGGAGACTTTGGATTTAGTATTTCTTGAAGTGCATTATTTAAATGTATAACACCTGCTTCTCCTTTTCTCATAGGGGATAGCACTTGTATGTCTTTTATTTTATCTATATTTTTTTTGAACTTTGGAAGTCTAAAATTTACTAGATTAGATATTTCATTTATAATACTTTCTCCACTTTTATTTTGGAGAAAGAAAAAGTCTTTATCCTTTTCATTTAAAATAGGCATTTCGCCACTATTAATTTTGTGAGCATTTATAGTAATTAAGCTTTCACTTGATTGTCTAAATATATGTTTAAGTCTTGAAACTGCAACTCCTTCACTTTCAATAATATCTCTTAAAACATTTCCAGGTCCTACTGACGGAAGCTGGTCTACATCACCAACTAATATAAGCCTTGTAGTTGAGCTTATTGCATTTAAAAGAGAATTCATTAAAAGAACATCTATCATAGAAGCTTCATCTACAATAATAACATCTGCATCAATAGGTTCATCTTCATCTCTTGCAAATGCTCTTTCAGTATCTTCTATAAACTCTACTTGTAAAAGTCTATGAATAGTTTTTGCAGTATATCCTGTACTTTCACTCATTCTTTTAGCAGCACGTCCTGTTGGTGCACAAAGACATACATTAAGACCTCTATTTTCAAATATTTTTATAATACATTTTATAATAGTAGTTTTTCCAGTACCAGGTCCACCTGTTATTACACAAACACCATTTTTAACACCTTCTTTTATAGCATCTATTTGCTCAGGTGCAAATGTAATATTATTTTCATTTTCAAATTCTTTTATTTCAATATCTATTTTTGAAGCTTCAACATTTATTTTGTTTAAAGTAAGTTCTACTATTTTTTTAGCAGACTTTACCTCTGAGAAAAACATAGGAGAAAGATATATACATTGAATGCCATCTACTTCATCTATTACAATTTCTCTACTTAAACTAAGTGTTATTAAAGAATCCTCTATTAAAGCTTCATCTACTTTCAATTCATTTCTTGAAAGATTTATACACTCTGTTTTCGGAAGATATACATGCCCATTTCCTACTGCAAGAGATAATACATATTTAATTCCAGAAGCTATTCTAAATGGAGAGTTTATATCCATTCCTAAACTTTTCGCTATTTTATCTGCTGTTTTAAATCCTATTCCACTTATATCTTCACATAATCTATAAGGATTTTCTCTTAAAACAGTAACAGATGATGCTCCATACTTTTTAAATATTTTAACACCGAAATTTGGAGTAATACCGTGGCTTTGAAGAAAAACCATAACTTCTTTTATTTCTCTTTGGTCTTTCATAGATTCTGCTATTTTTTTAGCCTTTTTACTTCCTATTCCTTCAACTTTAACAAGTCTTTCTGGATGCATTTCTATAATATCTAATGCATCTTCTCCAAATGCTTTTATTATTTTTTTTGCAGTTACAGGTCCTATACCACTTATAAGTCCTGATGCTAAATACTTTTCTATTCCTTCAAGGGTTGTTGGAAGTATTTCTTTAAAGCTATCTACTTTTATTTGTTTTCCAAAACTTTTGTGATATGTCCATTCTCCCTCAATATGTATTTTTTGGCCTTCACTTAAATAATGCATATACCCTACAATAGAATAGGTTTCTGTATTGTTTTCGCATTTTATTTTTGCTACTGTGTAGCCATTATCCTCATTTTTATATACTATAGAAGTTACTATTCCTTCTACCTCAATCATTAATACCACTCCCAAATATATCCTCTTTAAGGATTATAACATAATTATGTCTTTACTATACTTTATTAGGTAAGTACTTAAACTTTCTTTGAAGGGTTACAGAAACACTCCAAAGAGCTATTTGAAATAGTACTGTTACTGCTAAATTTAGTTTTAAAACAAATACTAATAAAAATATAATAACGCATACAAAAATATGGGCTTCAAGTGCTAAAAGTGATTTTGATCCTTTAGTTGCAATATAATCTCTTCCTTCTTTGGTAGCACTATATTTTTTTATTTTATTAAATTTAGTTATTCTATATACAACAGATAAAATTATACTAATAAAACTAATAAGCTGTGGAAGATTAAATTTATCCAAAAACCCTTCCCCCTTTTAAATTATTTGATATTTTAAATTATACATATAAAAAAAGCTACCTACAATAAGTAGATAGCTTAATAAACTATAATGACTTAGCCATTTCCTTGATTTCTTCAACTTTGTCAAGTTTTTCCCACGGAAGGTTAAGATCGTTTCTTCCAAAGTGACCATATGCAGCTGTTTGCTTGTATATAGGTCTTCTAAGGTCTAAATGTTTAATAATCGCACCTGGTCTTAGATCAAATACACTTTCAACTATTTTAACTATTTTATCATCTGAAAGCTTTCCTGTTCCAAATGTTTCAACTCTTATAGAAACTGGTTTTGCAACACCTATAGCATATGCAACTTGAACTTCTATTTTATCAGCAATATCTGCAGCAACTAGGTTTTTAGCAACCCATCTTGCAGCATATGCAGCAGAACGGTCAACTTTTGTAGAGTCTTTTCCTGAGAATGCTCCTCCACCATGTCTTCCATATCCACCATAAGTATCAACTATGATTTTTCTTCCTGTAAGTCCAGCGTCTCCTTGAGGTCCACCTATAACAAATCTTCCTGTTGGGTTTATAAAGTATCTAGTGTTTTCATCAAGTAAATTTGATGGTACAACTGGCTTTATAACATTTTCAATAAGATCCTTTTCAATTTGCTCTCTAGTAACTTCTGGACCATGTTGTGTTGAAATAACTATTGTATCTATTCTAACTGGAGTTTCTCCATCATACTCTACTGTAACCTGAGTTTTTCCATCTGGTCTTAGGTAGTTTAGTGTTCCATTTTTTCTAACTTCAGTAAGTCTTCTAGCTAATTTATGAGCTGTAGCTATTGGAAGTGGCATCATTTCCTCAGTTTCTTTACATGCAAAACCAAACATCATACCTTGATCTCCAGCACCTACTGCATCAATGTCTTCCATTTCTCCTTCTTTAGCTTCTAAAGCTTTGTCAACTCCCATAGCTATATCTGATGATTGTTCATTTATAGCAGTTAAAACAGAACATGTTTCACTATCAAATCCATATTTTGCTCTAGTGTATCCAATTTCCTTAACAGTTTCTCTAACTACTTTTGGTATGTCTACATAACATGATGTTGTTATTTCTCCCATAACCATAATCATTCCTGTTGTTGTTGCAGTTTCACAAGCAACTCTTGCCATTGGATCCTTTTCTATTATTGCATCAAGTATCGCGTCTGATATTTGATCACACATTTTATCTGGATGTCCTTCTGTAACTGACTCAGAAGTAAATAATAATCTTGCCATTTTTTCTCCTCCTAAATAATGAAATTTTTAATATGGTTATTTTTAAGTAGAGGATATATTAAAAAAGTCCCTCCGATAAGGAAGGACTAAAATTTCTAATCTCCTCATCTACCAGAATATAAATTCTGCAGGAATTGGCACCTGATGTAGCTTTGCTACCGGTTGCCGGGTTTCATAGGGCCAGTCCCTCCACCTCTCTTGATAAGCAATGACCATATTCATTTTTACCACTGAATTTTATCATATCAATTTTTTTATGTCAATATGATTTTTTTGGAAATAAAAAAGACTTAAGTTAAACTTAAGTCTTTTTGGTGGAGTAGGGTGGATTCGAACCACCGAAGTCGCTGACAACAGATTTACAGTCTGCCCCCTTTGGCCGCTCGGGAACTACTCCATATATGGAGCCGGCAATAGGATTTGAACCCACGACCTACTGATTACAAGTCAGTTGCTCTACCAACTGAGCTATGCCGGCATATGGTGGAAACAACAGGGATCGAACCTGTGACCCCCTGCTTGTAAGGCAGGTGCTCTCCCAGCTGAGCTATGCTTCCATATATTTAGTTTTGAAGGTTATCCCTTCGACACGTATTATGATACATTATATTAAAAATAAAGTCAACACTTTTTTATAAAAAACTTTTTAGAGGGAATATTCCCTCTAACTTTCAGTTTCATCAACAGATATGTTTATACTTTCTTCTCCCTCAAAAATATATCCAGACCCATCTGGTTTTCTAACTTCTTTTAAGAAAACATTTGTGGTTGTACCTTGCTTTGCTTCTGCTGTAAGACTATTTACTTTAACCATAGTAGATGCTGATACAACAGTTGCCACAAGTAAAAGAATTGTAGGTATTTTTTTAATCATATAATCACCTCACTATATTTTCAATATTAGTATTTTCCAATATAAATTTTTTATACAAATAATTAGTAATAAAACTTATAAGAGCACTTATATACTATTACAGGAGGTGAACTTTCTTGGAAAATCCACTTAAAAATATAGGAATTACAGTTAACTATAAAGATATAGATGCTTATAAAAAATTAGGCACAGTTTTATCAGATTTTCTAGATAATAATACTATTTTAGTGTGTATAGGAACTGATAAATGTATTGGTGATTGTATAGGACCTTTAGTTGGTTCTTTTCTTGCAAAAGAAAATTTTCCATACCCTGTTTTTGGGACCTTAGATAATCCTATTCATGCTTTGAATATTAAAGATTCTATAAATAATATAAATTCTAATTATCCTAAAGCTTTTACCATAGCAATTGATGCTTGTGTTGGAATGGAAGAAGATGTTGGAAATATTCAAATTAGATTTGGACCAATATATCCTGGAAAAGGAGTTGGCAAAAAACTCCCTACTGTTGGAAGTTTATCTGTTGTTGCCTCAGTTGATACTATTGATAACACAGAATTTTTCTCTATGGGAAGTATAAGACTTAGTTTTGTTATGAAACTTTCTGAAATTATAAAAGACGCATTTTTATATGCAAGTAATATTAAAACCTAAGTTAAAAAGCCTTATAAAGGATTTGCCCTTCAATCCTTTATAAGGCTTTAATTATTAAAATTAATTTTCCGATAAGTCCTCTAAAATACTATCTACATGCTCTAAAGATTGTCCTATTCCAAGAGCCACGCTTGATACAGCATCTTCTGCTACAATTACAGGCACTTTTGTTCTTTCTTCAATAAGCTTGTCTAATCCCCAAAGAAGAGAACCTCCACCTGTCATTATTATACCTTTTTCACTAATATCAGCTGAAAGTTCTGGTGGTGTTTTTTCAAGTACTGAGTGAACACACTCTGCAATTGATTCTACAGTTTCTTTTAAAGCCATTAACATTTCATCTGAATTAATAGTTATATTTTTAGGAAGACCACTTACAAGGTCACGTCCTTTAACGTCCATTTCTATTTTGTCATCTCTTTTAAACGCACATCCAACGTTTTTCTTTAATTCCTCTGCAGTTCTTTCTCCAATCATAACCTTATGCTCACGTCTTATATAAGACATTATTGCATCATCAAATTTATCTCCCGCTACCTTAATTGAAGAACGTACAACCATACCACCTAATGATATTACTGCAACATCTGTTGTACCTCCACCGATATCTACTATCATAGAACCACTTGGTTTTGCTATATCAACTCCTGCTCCAATTGCTGCTGCTATAGGTTCTTCTATTAGATAAACACTTCTAGCTCCTGCATTAAGTGCTGCATCTTTTACCGCACGTCTTTCAACACCTGTAGCTTCACATGGAATACAAATAATAACACGTGGTTTGCTCCATCCTTTTTTACCTATTGCTTTTTTTATAAAATGAACTAGCATTTGTTCAGTCATATCATAGTCTGAAATAACACCGTCTCTTAATGGTCTTTTTGCAACAATATGTCCTGGAGTTCTTCCTATCATATTTCTAGCATCTTCTCCTACAGCTAAAACCTTATTAGATTTTATATCAAGGGCAACTACTGATGGTTCTTGAAGAGCTATTCCCTTTCCTTTTACATAAACTAGCGCACTAGCGGTTCCAAGATCTATTCCTATATCGCTTTTTGCTCCAAACATAGCATTTATTCACTCCTCATTATATAAATTTAGACATTACTAATGGTCTTAATTCTATAAAAAAATACAAACTCCTTCTAAAGTTTATACTTTTTTAAGATATTTCCACATTTTTTTCATCATTTTTAATGTCATATTTTAATTTAGTAGCTTTTCCACCTCTAATGTGTCTTTCTGCTTTGTTTAAATCAAGTATATTTTTAGCTTCTTTAGCTACTTGAGGATTTATTCTTGGAAGCCTTTCTGTTACATCTTTATGTACAGTAGATTTGCTAACACCAAACTTTTTAGCAGCATGTCTTATTGTAGATTTTGACTCTATAATATAATTAGCTATTTCCATAACTCTTTCTTCTATATATAACTTCAACTTAACTTCTCCTTCCAAAGATTTTATTAAGGGCACACAAGGTGCCCTTAAATTATTTTTTAATATAAGTTAATGGATCTACTGTTTCGTAATCCTTATCTTTTTTCTGTAAAAGTCCAAAATGTAGGTGTGGTCCATTATCTTTTACAGCTTCTCTAACTGATGTATCTCCTACCACTCCAATAACAGCTCCCTGATTAACTGTCTCTCCTTTTTTAACCTTTACATTATCAGCTAAGTTTGCATAAACTGTTCTAAAACCATTTTCATGTTCTATTACAACAGTTAATCCATATCCTGATTTACGGCTTTTTTCTACCTTTTCATCGTTATATATTTCAACAACTTTTCCTTTAGCTGCTGATTTAACTTCATCTCCAAGACTACATCCTATATTAACTGCCTCATGTGTTTCCCAAAGATCTAGTGATTTTGTATACTGCATTTCTTGTTTTGAAAACTGTTTTATAACCTCACCTTTAACTGGCATAGTTAAGCTAATTGTTGCTTTTTTAGCTGAAGTTTCTTTATCATTTTCTTTACTGTTTTCCTTAGATTCTTCTTTTTTACTTTCAGATTTTTCTTTAGTGTCTTTTTTAGCAGCTTCTTCTTTTTTAGCATTTTTCATTGTAGCAACTGCCTCTTCTTCTTTTTTAACTTGTTGAGCATCTTGCATTTTTTCCTCAACTTTAGTTGTTTCTTTTTTAGCTACCTCTGGGTTTTGTTTTAAAGAATTAGTCTTTGATATGTAAACCGCTATAACAGCAACTACACAAAGACAAATAAATAAAACTACATAAAACCCTTCTTTTTTTAATAAGTTACTTTTATTTTTTTGATTTTTCATTCCCATAAATAACACCTCCATTTGTATTTTTAACCCGTTTTTGTAATTTAATACATAATTCTTAAAATTTTATATTAAAAAAACTGCTAGGTTTATTTACCTAACAGTTTTGACCAAAAAATCATTTTATATACTTTTTATAATCATCTATTGAAATACCTGTGTAATAATGTTTTAAAATCTCAGTATAATTTTTGCCTTGTTTACCCATTTCATGGGCTCCCCATTGACTCATACCAACTCCGTGTCCATAACCTTTAACATAAAAAACAACACTTGCCTTATCAAATCCTAATGTAAAATCAGCAGATTTTAAAGAAAATAAGCTTCTAACCTCTGTTCCTGTTAAAACTTTTCCTCCTATATTAATAGATTTTACTCTTCCACCTGCTGTTTTCTCAGTTATTTTCATTTGCTTATCAATATTCTTAGCGTCAACCTTAGCATCTTTATATTTAGCTTTTACTTTTGATACAACTTCTTCTCTTTTAAAAGTTTCTGTTGTTTTATAATTTGGAGATTCTTTTTCTTCAATAGTAGCAACACTTTTTAAATATGGCTGAGCAGTTCCAAAAACCTCTACAGAATCTTCAGTTTTACCTCCACTTGTTGAAAAATATTTTATGTATTTAGCTATTTCATTATTATAGGTTAAAACCTTAGATTTAGTTTCATCTACTGCACTTGAAACCTTTTTCCATTTAGCATCGGCTTCTGCTCCCCAAAGCTTCATTCTTTGCTCTTTAGGTACAAAGGCCTGACAATGGACATCACTACATACATCAGCGCCATTTGCCTTAGGGCAAGGGGTTCCTCCAAGTGACTTAACCTTTGGAATTAAAAAACTTCTTGCAGCTACAGATTGTGCCTTTAGTGCCTCATCACTAAAACTTGCAGGCATTTCAGACGAAACAACAAGTTTTATATATTCTTCTATAGGAAGTGTTAATATTTTTTTCTCCTTAGTATAGTAAACCTTTATACTAACATTATCCTTTGATGTATCCTTAACCTTTGTGCTTTCTTCTTTTTTCTCTTTGATAACTACCTTTTCACTACTTTCCTTTAGTGAAGGAGTTTTAAATATACTTTCAATTCCAACTATACCTGCTGGAATTCCTATTAGTAAAACAATTGTAAATAAAATAAGTAACGCTATTTTTTTAATCATATTTTTGTTCCTTTTCTAAAGTTCCAGTTATAAACTAGATTATTTTACTATTTAAATAAATATTACTTAAATATATTGGTTAAAAGTATTAATACTATATTTTTTGGAAATAATTATATTATATTGAAATTAGGGGGGACTTATTATGAAAAAGTATTTTATATTTACATTAATAGTTTGTAGTGTTTTTTTTCTTCAAAGTTCAAAGGCATATTCTAAAGCAAATTCTCTTGAGGATATACTGTTAAAATCAAATATTAAAATTGAAGATAAACAAGTGTTAGGCTTTGCAAGCTTTTCATCTGATTTAAGTAATGAAAACATAATAAAATCATTTATAAATAAAAATTTTAAAGAAAAAAATTTTAATATTACAAAACATTCAAATTCTGTAAATGCTACATATAATGGAGAAAATATTAAAATAGAAATAAATATATCAAATAAAAAGATAAAATCACAAAAATATATCTCTATATTTTATTCACATAATATTGCTAATATGAATATTATTGATATAAAGGAGAATATTCATCAAATGCTTTTATATTATGACAAAAAACCAATAACTTCATGTCAAGTCCTTGGTAAAATAAATAATAATTTAAGTGCATCAAAAATTTCTTCTTCTATTTCATATATGCTATCTAACTCAAATATAAACTTTAATAAAGACTACGAGGACTCAAGTGTAAGTTTTTCTGGATATTCTAATAAATTCAATGATTATATTTTATTAGATAATAATAAAATTAATATTCAAGCTTCTGGAAAATATTCTTCATATGATAATTGTAGTTACATATGGGTTGCAAACCCTGTTGTATTAAGTGATTATTAATTTTATGGAGGATTATTATGGATAAAATAATTGTAAAAGGCAATAAAAGACTTAAAGGTAAAATAAAAGTAAGTGCAGCTAAAAATTCAGTTTTACCTATCATAGCCTCTACTCTTTTAACTGATGGAAAGTGTATTTTAAACGATATACCTCTTTTAAATGATGTTTATGTAATTTCTGAAGTTTTAAAATCATTAGGTACAGAAATAAATATAGACCCTGTAACATGTACACTAGAAGCATGTTCAAAAAACATTATATCCCTAGAACCAAATTCTGATTTAGTAGGAAAAATGCGTGCTTCTTTTTTAGTTATGGGACCACTTCTTGCAAGATATGGTAGAGTTAAAATTTCTCTTCCTGGAGGATGCAACATTGGAACAAGACCAATTGATCTTCATCTTAAAGGATTTGCAGCACTTGGTGCTAAAATAGAAAGTGGATTTGGATTTGTAGAAGCTTCATGTGAAAAATTAAAAGGATGTAAAATATATTTAGACTTCCCATCAGTTGGTGCAACTGAAAATATAATGATGGCAGCGTGTCTTGCTGATGGAGAAACTATTATTGAAAATGCAGCTGAAGAACCTGAAATAGAAGATTTAGCAAACTTTTTAAATAGTATAGGATGTAAAATAACAGGGGCTGGAACTGATAGTGTTAAAATCATTGGAGTAGACTCTTTATCTAAGGCCTCACACACTTTTATACCTGATAGAATTGAAGCAGGTACATTTATGATTGCATCTGCAATTACTGGAGGAGATGTTGTTGTAGAAAATGTTATAACAGACCATGTACGTCCTATTATCGCAAAGCTACAAGAATCAGGGGTTACTATTATGGAAGGTCATAATAAAGTTAGAGTTATTTCTGATGGAAATATTACTCCTGTTGATATAAAAACACTACCATATCCAGGGTTTCCAACAGACATGCAATCTCAATTTATGGCTTTAATGAGTATTGCTAGTGGTACTTCTATATTTACAGAAACAGTTTTTGAAAACAGGTTTATGCATGTAAATGAATTTAGAAGAATGGGTGCTGATATTAAAATAGATGGAAGACTTTCTATTGTTAAAGGTACTAAAAACTTAACTGGTGCAAAGGTTACAGCAACAGATCTTAGAGCTGGTGCCGCTTTAATTTTAGCAGGACTTTATGCAAGAGGAGAAACTACTATTTCAGATATTTATCATATAGAAAGAGGATATGTTGATATATCTAAAAAACTTCAAGGAATAGGTGCTGATATTGAAAAAATAAAAGGCTGATTTTAAAATCAGCCTTTTTCTTACTTATAACTTGAAGCATTAATTCTAGATAAAGCACGTGAAAGTGCAAGTTGAGCTCTAGATATATCAATATCTTCAGAAGCTTTACTTTGAAGTCTTTTTTCTGCTCTTTCTTTAGCTTTATTTGCTCTTTCAACGTCTATTTCCTGTGGCCATTCAGCTGCATCTGCAAGGATAACTCCTTTGTTTTCAGCAAACTGTATAAAACCACCTGATAAACTAGCGATCTTTTCCTTACCATTTTCAACTATCTTTATTATACCAGGCTTTAATCCTGTTACGTAGGCAATGTGATTTGCAAGGATTTGAACTTTACCGTTTAGTGTAGTTAAGTTAATAGACTCAACTTCTCCTTTAAAGAATTTCTTTTCAGGAGTAACTATTTCTATTTCAAATTTTTCCATTTAAAATCACCCCTAGACTATGCCATAGCCTTAGCTTTTTCTACAGCTTCTTCAATTGAACCTACAAATAGGAATGCTCCTTCAGGAATATCATCATGTTTTCCTTCAAGAATTTCCTTAAATCCTCTAATAGTTTCTTTTACAGGAACATATTTACCTTGCATTCCTGTAAACTGTTCAGCAACATCAAATGGCTGAGAAAGGAATCTTTGAATTTTTCTAGCTCTTGATACAACAAGTTTATCTTCTTCTGATAATTCGTCAATACCAAGGATAGCTATAATATCTTGAAGTTCTTTATATCTTTGAAGTATGTTTTTAACTCTTTGAGCAACTTCATAATGTTCTTCTCCAACAACTCTTGGATCTAGAATTCTAGAACTAGACTCTAGTGGATCAACTGCTGGGTAAATACCAAGCTCTGATATTGATCTTGAAAGAACTGTTGTTGCATCAAGGAATGTAAATGTTGTAGCTGGTGCTGGGTCAGTTAAGTCGTCTGCTGGAACGTAAACTGCTTGAACTGATGTGATAGAACCATTTTTAGTAGTTGTGATTCTCTCTTGCATTGCACCCATCTCAGTTGCAAGTGTTGGCTGATATCCAACCGCTGAAGGAATTCTTCCAAGTAGCGCTGAAACCTCAGAACCTGCTTGTGAGAATCTGAATATGTTATCTATAAATAAAAGTACGTCTTGACCTTGATCTCTAAAGTACTCAGCCATTGTAAGTCCTGTTAGAGCAACCCTCATTCTAGCTCCAGGTGGTTCGTTCATCTGTCCAAATACTAGGGCAGTTTTAGCAATAACCCCTGAATCCTTCATTTCGTAGTAAAGGTCGTTTCCTTCTCTTGTTCTCTCTCCAACACCTGTAAATACTGAAAGTCCACCGTGTTGTTTTGCTATATTGTTAATAAGCTCCTGGATAAGAACTGTTTTACCAACTCCAGCTCCTCCAAATAGACCTATTTTTCCTCCTCTTTGGTAAGGAGCTAAAAGGTCAACAACCTTAATTCCTGTTTCAAACATTTCAGGTGCAACTGATTGTTCTTCAAATGATGGAGCTGGTCTATGTATAGGATATACTTCCTTTGCACTTACATCTCCTGCATTATCTATTGGCTCTCCTAAAACGTTGAAAAGTCTTCCAAGTGTTGCATCTCCAACTGGAACTGATATTGGAGCTCCTGTATCAACAGCTTTCATTCCCCTTACAATACCTTCTGTAGCTTCCATACTAACTGTTCTTACAACATCGTCTCCTATATGCTGCATAACTTCTGTTACTATTTTTTTGTCACCATTTTCTACAGTAATAGCATTGTATATTTCAGGAAGATGGCCATCTTCAAACTTTATGTCTAAAACAGGTCCGATTACTTGAATTATTTTACCTATATTTTGTGCCATATTCTCCCTCCTTAGTCGTTAAGAGCTTCTGCTCCACCTACGATCTCCGTTATTTCTTGAGTTATACTACTTTGTCTTGCTCTGTTAAACTGAAGTTTTAATGCATCTATAAGCTCATCTGCATTTTTAGTTGCATTATCCATTGCAGTCATTCTACTACTATACTCACTAGCAATAGAGTTTACAGTGGCATAGAACATTGTAGTACTTATATATTTTGGTACGATATAATCAAATATTTCAGCAGCTGAAGGTTCGAAAACCATTTCACGTCCCTTAGCTCCTTCTACTTTTTCCATTGGTAAAACCTTTAAAAATTCTACCGTTTGTTTAACTGGTGAATGGAACTTAGTATATACAACATATACATTTGATGCTTCCTGTTTTTCAAAGGCATTTATTGCTGGTCTTATAATATCAACACAATCTTTATAAGAAGGTGTTGGTCCAAGATCAACAAATTCTGCCATTGTATCAAAATTTCTTGCTTTAAAAAATCCACGAGCTTTTTGCCCTACTGTTATTAAAGATATATCTTTATCTTTAATAGTTCTAAGAGTTTCATTTAGGATATTTGTGTTGTAACCTCCACAAAGTCCTGAATCTGAACTTAAAACAATGTATATATCTTTTTTACCTTCTACACTATGAAAATATTTTGAAGCTTGAACCTCTGAAGATAAAGCAAGTTCTTTTATAGAAGCCTCAAATTTTTCAAAATAAGGAGTAGTTCCTTCTGCTCTTTCTCTAAGCTTTCTAAATTTTGATGTAGCAACAAGTCCCATTGCCTTTGTTATCTTACGGGTGCTAGATACAGATTTTATTCTTCTTTTTAGATCAAGTAATCCTGCTCCTGCCAAGGTAACACCTCCTTGTTGCTTTTATTTAAAGATTTTTTTGTATTCTTCAATTGCGCTATTAATTGTTGACTTTAATTCATCATCTAAAGCTTTTTTCTCATTAATAGCTTTTAAAATTTCTGATTTTTGTTCTCTTACATATTGTAGGAACTCTTTTTCGAATCTTCTTACATCTTCAACAGCAATATCATTTAAGAAGTTATTAACAGCTGCATATAATATTACAACTTGCTCCTCAACTGGCATTGGGCTGTATTGATCTTGTTTTAGAATCTCAATTAATCTTTGACCTTTTTCAATTCTCTCTTTAGAGTCTCTATCAAGGTCTGAACCAAACTGAGCAAAAGCAGCTAGTTCTCTATATTGTGCAAGCTCAAGTCTTAAAGACCCTGAAACTTGTTTCATTGCTTTTATTTGAGCAGATCCACCAACACGTGATACTGATATACCTGCATTTATAGCTGGTCTAACCCCTGCAAAGAATAGGTCAGACTCTAGGAATATCTGTCCATCTGTTATAGATATAACGTTTGTTGGTATATATGCTGTAACGTCTCCAGCTAGAGTTTCGATTATTGGAAGTGCTGTTATAGAACCTCCTCCAAGTTCATCAGATACTCTTGCTGATCTTTCAAGTAGTCTTGAGTGTAGGTAGAATACATCACCTGGGAATGCTTCACGTCCTGGTGGTCTTCTAAGTAGTAGTGACATTGTTCTATATGCAACAGCGTGTTTTGATAAATCATCATAAACGATTAAAACATCTTTACCGCCATACATAAATTCTTCACCTATACTAACTCCACTAAATGGTGCTAAGTACTGAATAGGCGCAGTTTCTGATGCTGATGCTGAAACTACTATTGAGTAATCCATAGCTCCATTTTCTTCTAGTGTGTTAACTATATGTGCAACTGTTGATTGTTTTTGTCCTATAGCTACATAAATACATATACAATCTTTACCTTTTTGGTTGATTATAGTATCTATTGCAACAGCTGTTTTACCAGTTTGTCTATCTCCTATAATAAGCTCTCTTTGTCCACGTCCTATTGGAGTCATAGAGTCTATAGCTTTTATACCTGTTTGAAGTGGTACGTTAACTGACTTTCTATAAATAACCCCTGGAGCAACAACCTCAGTTGGTCTAGTTTTTTCAGCTTTTATAGGTCCTTTTCCATCTATTGGTTGACCTAGTGGGTTAACTACTCTTCCTATTAAAGCTTCACCAACAGGAACTTCAACAACTCTTCCTGTTCTTTTTACTATGTCACCTTCTTTGATTCCTTTTTCTGAACCAAATAGCACGGCACCAACATTGTTTTCTTCAAGGTTTAGAGCCATTCCATAAACTTCTCCTGGAAACTCTAAAAGCTCTCCTGCCATGCATTTTTCAAGACCGTAAACCCTTGCAATACCGTCTCCGATATTAATTACAGTACCTGTGTCTACAGTTTCAAGCTTGTTTTCGTAGTTTGAAATCTGAGACTTAATGATTGAACTTATTTCATCAGGTCTTATACTCATGCTCTCACCTCGCCACCTTGTTTCATTACTTCTTTTTGTATTTTTTCAAGGTTTCCTTTTATAGTTCCGTCTATAACCTCGTCATCTATTTTTAGGTAAACCCCACCAATAATACTTTCATCTACTGAATTTTCAACAATAACAGTTAAGTTATATTTTTTAGAAAGCTTATTTTCAAGATCTTTAATTTCGTCTTCAGTCATCTTAACAGCTGTTGTAGCATAAGCAACTTTTATCCCTTTATGCTCTTGAACTAATCTTTTAAGATTTTCATAAACTAAAACAATTTCATTAGATCTTCCATGCTGTATTAAAAGAATTAAAAGCTTTAAAATGTCTTCATTAACACTATTTTTAAATATGTTTTCAATAACTGAAGTTTTATCTTCAATGTTTATTGTTGGGTGGTTTAAAAACATATTTAATTCACTATTATCTTTATAAGCATCAGCAACTAATTGCATTTGCTCTAAAAATAAGTCTAACTTATTTTCTGATACCCCTGCTTCAAATAAAGCAACAGCGTATCTTTTTGCTGCAATTTGTTGCATAACTATACCTCTACCTTATTTATGAAATCTTTAATAAGATCGTGGTGTTTCTTCTCATCTAATTGCCCACCCACTGATTTTGCAGCTGCAAGCATAGAAATTGCAATAACTTGTTTTTTAATCTCGTCTTTTGCTTTTTCCATTTCTCTTTCCGCATCTGCTTTAGCTCTTTCTCTAATAAGAGCAGCTTCTTTTTTCGCTTCTTCTATTATTTCATCAGAAAGCTTTGTAGCTTTTCCTTTATATTCTTCAACTATTTTTTTACCTTCTGCATCAGCAGTTAGCATTTGATTTTCAAACTTAAGTTTAAGTTCTCTAGCTTCTTCTTTACTTTTAGCTGCTTCGTTATTATCAGACTCAACTTCGTTAGTTCTAGCTGATATCATATTTGTAACTTTATCGAAAAGAAGTTTCTTTATAATAAAGTACATTATGATAACGTTGATTATCGTTACAACGAAGGTAACAGGATTAACCGATAAATTAACGCCAATTCCTTCCATGCTTTCGCCTCCTTCTAATTTTAATAAGGCTTGCCGATACTTGGTTTTCCAAATTAGCAAGCCAAAATAAAATTACTCTTAATTCTAGTATACAAATGTAAGTATAAGTGCAACTAGAAGACCGTAAATAGCTGTTGCCTCTGAAAGCGCAGCCCCAACGATAAGTGTACTTGTAATATCTCCTTTAGCTTCTGGTTGTCTACCAACTGCTTCACATGCTTTACCAGTTGCTATACCAACCCCGATTCCTGCTCCTAATCCTCCAAGAACTGCAATACCAGCTCCTAATGCAATAAGTCCTTTTACTAAATCCATTTTTGTTCCTCCTTAATGATTAAAATTTTAATGTTCTGCTGTTGTTTTAACAAATATCATTGTTAACATTGAGAAAATTAACATTTGTAATGTTCCATCGAATAAATCGAAGAACATGTGGAATGGTATAGGTATTAATGCTGCAAATACTGGAATACTTCCAAATACTGAATGAGATAAGAATTCTAATCCATGATATAGAAGCTCCATAACTATAACCGCAGCAGTAATATTACCGAAAAGTCGCAGACTTAGTGAAACTGGTACAAACACTCTTTCTATTATGTTTAATGGTAATAGAATAGGTGTTGGACTTGCATAACCTTTTAGATAATGACCAAATCCTCCAGTTCTTTTAATAGCATTAGCTTGAATTATAACAAATGTCATTATAGCTAAAGCTAATGGTACACCATAGTCTGTTGTAGGTGCTTTAAGTCCACCAATAAGTG
The DNA here is from genome assembly GCA_023389275.1 of Bacillota bacterium. Taxonomy (GTDB): domain Bacteria; phylum Bacillota; class Clostridia; order Clostridiales; family Caloramatoraceae; genus Clostridium_AB. Next base: position 12,091 of record JAEWEN010000095.1, on the reverse strand, counting down.
GAGTAAAGTTCATGAATAAAATAAAAATCATAAGAGTTCCTATGTAAGGAGCAAAGTTTCTATATGATTTTCCCATAGTATTTTCAACTAAGCCGTAAACCATTGTTACAAACTTTTCAACTAAAACTTGCTTTCCCTTAGGTATTTTGTCAAGCTTCTTAGTCAGTAAATATACTGCTAAAGCAATAACTATCATTAGTGCCCACTGAAGCTGAACAGCCCAGCCGATTACAAATTCATGCCCTGCAATAGAGAACTTTATGCCTGTTATTTGTAAAGCAAAGTCACCCACGTTAGCCCTCCTTTCTTTTCTCAATATAGTTTGGAATTGCTGATATTAGCAAAGACATGTGTATAGTTAATAGCCCTATTACTAGAGCAAACACATTTGCATTTAGATACTTAATTGATATTATTAATAAACCTGCAACTAAAAAATATCTTAGAATAAAAAATACCATTTGATTTCTTTTTCCACTGCTACTTCCTTTAGTTGCATTTTCTATAGTTTTTGAAGTTCCTATTGAAAGTCCTATAAAGTTTAAAACCCCAATAAAAAACCCATAATAATAATTAAGCCCCATATTAAATCCAAAAAAAATTATTGTAATGGCTGCTATAAATATTGAAACTATTAAGAAAATTTTGGTTTTACTTAAAATAAATTCTAATGTATTTGAATCCATATCTCTCCTAATGTCTATACTAATTAAATTTTTTTAAAAATGTTAACACATCTTTTATATATTAATCGTATACTTTTCCGTATTTTTTATATAGTGATTTTCAGTAACTTTCAAGTTCTTTATTAAATATTACCACTTAAAATTATTTTTTAAAAGTTTAATTTTAATTTTTAGATAATTTCTATAAGGATTTAACCAAATTATCTCTTATTTTCTATTAAAATCTTGAGTTTTTATAATAACTATGATATTTGCCAAGTTTAAATTCTTTATTAAAAATATAGATAATCTTTAATTTTTTTAAAATTTTTAGTCTTTTTGAACTACTATAATCTTATTATTACCTTGTTTTTTCATTTTATTATTAAATATATATAAAAAAAGAGATAAATTGATTCCTCATTTACCTCTTTTTTTGTTAATATTTTATTTACAAAAGTTGATCAGGTTTTTTGTCGATTTTCCCAAAATAATATAGTATGCTGTCGACTATTCTTTTTGATGCTAATCCATCTCCATAAGGATTTACTGCATTAGCCATTTTTTCATAGTTTTCCCTTGAATCTATAAGACTTAGTGCTTCTTTTACTATGTCTTCTTTTTTCGTTCCAACAACTTTTACAGTTCCAGCTTCTACTGCTTCTGGTCTTTCTGTTACATCTCTTAAAACTAAAACTGGAAGTCCTAGATGAGGAGCTTCTTCTTGAAGTCCACCTGAGTCTGTAGCTACCATATAACTTTTATTCATTAAGTTATGTGTTTCTTTTGTATCAAGAGGTGATAGCAGGTGAACTCTGTCTAATCCCCCAAGTATTTTTTCTGCAACATTTTTAACAACTGGATTTAAGTGCACTAGGTAAACTATTTCTACATCTTCTCTTGATGTAACCACTTCTTTTAAAGCTTCACATATATTTTCTAAAGGCTCTCCCCAGTTTTCTCTTCTATGTGCAGTTACCATAATAACCTTTTTATTTTCAAAATCTATTTTATTTAAAATGTCTGTTTCAAATATGTAATTTTCCTCAACTGTAGCTTCCATTGCATCTATTACTGTATTTCCAGTAACAAATATATCTTTTTCATCTACTGCTTCACGAAGAAGATTTGCTTTTGATATTTTAGTTGGAGCAAAATGAAGATCTGCTATTGCACCTGTTAACTTTCTATTTGCTTCCTCTGGAAATGGGAAATACTTATTAAATGTTCTAAGCCCTGCTTCAACATGACCTATTTTTATTTGATTATAAAATGCAGCTAATGCTCCTGCAAATGTAGTTGTAGTATCTCCATGTACTAAAACCATATCAGGTTTTGCTTCCTTAAAAGTATCATCAAGTCCTTTTAATACTCTGTTTGTTATTCCTGTTAGACTTTGTCTTTCTTTCATAATATCAAGATCGTAGTTAGGTTTTATGTCAAAAAGATGTAAAACTTGATCTAGCATTTCTCTATGTTGAGCTGTTACACAAACAATAGATTCTATATCCTCTCTTGATTCTAGCTCCTTTACTAAAGGAGCCATTTTTATAGCTTCAGGTCTTGTTCCAAATATGGTCATAACTTTTATTTTACCCAAAGTAAACACCTCTCTTATTCCTTACTTTTTTTATTAAAAATCTCCATTTCAATGGCAAAAGATAATATTAACGCACATACAATTACAAGTAGAGCAAATGACTGTTTAGGACTAACTACCATAGCTACAACTGACGAAGCTCCAAGTACTATACTTATAAAATACATAATAAGTACTACTTGCTTTTGACTTAAACCTTTTTCTAAAAGTTTATGGTGAAAATGTCCTTTATCAGCTTCCATTATAGGTCTTTTATTCATTTTTCTTCTTATCATTGCAAATAAAGTATCATATATTGGAAGTCCAAGTGCAAGTATTGGAACTGCAACTACAACAGCTGTTGCAGATTTTATAGCTCCTTCTATAGATATAGCAGCAAGTACAAATCCTAAAAGCTGCGACCCTGTATCTCCTAAAAATATTTTAGCAGGATTAAAATTAAAAGGTAAAAATCCTAAACATGCACCAGCTAGTATTAAAGTTAGAATCATTGCTGTATATCTATCTCCTACAAAAGCTACTCCAAATAAACTTAAACAGGATATTAAACATATTCCTGTAGCTAAACCATCAAGTCCATCTATAAGATTAAAAGCATTTGTAATACCTACCACCCACAAAAGAGTAATTGGAATAGACAAAAAGTTTAAATATACAAAGTTTCCTGTTGAATCAAAAGGTACAGTTATCATATTAACCTTAATATTAAAAGCAATTAAAATAAGAGCTGCAATTATTTGAACAAGCATTTTATGTTTTGCTTTTAAAGGCTTAATATCATCATATATCCCCATTATTACAATTAAACTTGAGCCTAATATAAGACCTAGTATATTACTGTTTAAACCAAAAACAATTACTGTACAAAACACAAATGATATATATATAGAAAGTCCTCCAAGCCTTGGTATTGGAACTTTATGTACTCTTCTTTCATCTTTAGGAACATCTATTGCATTAATTTTTATAGCAATCTTTTTCACAACCGGTGTACTTAATAAAGAAATTAAAGTTGCTACTATAAATAGTAATATATACTTCATAAAAATTTACATCCTTATAACTAACTTAATTTTTGATTTTATCCATTACAATTTTATCATATTACATAATTATTTACACCTTTATTATAGTAAAATAAAGGATTATAGAAAAAATTTCTATAATCCTTTAATCTATATTCTACAAACCTCTACTGGAGATTCTTCAAGCATTTCAAGTGATAATTTGTCTGGATAATCTCCTGAATAAACAACTCTTGTTATTCCAGAAGCTATTATAAGCTTTGTACATATTATACATGGTTGATTTGTTACATATATAGTTGCTCCTTCTATAGATACACCGTTTTTAGCTGCTTGAATAATTGCATTTTGTTCTGCATGAAGCGCACGACAAAGCTCATGCTTTTCACCTGATGGTATATTAAGCTTTTGTCTTAAGCATCCCTTTATACTACAGTGTTCTATTTTAGGAGGAACTCCATTATAACCTGTTGTTAATATTCGATTTTCCTTTACTATAACAGCGCCTATTTGACGTCTTAAACAGGTTGATCTTTTTTTGATAACGTTTGCTATTTCTAAAAAGTATTCATCCCAACTTGGTCTATTTTGTTCCAAAGATTCTATCTCCTGCATCTCCAAGTCCTGGAACTATGTAGCCATGATCATTTAGACATTCATCAATGTGAGCTACATAAACATCTACCTCTGGGTGAACCTTGTGGAAAGCTTCTATTCCTTCAGGTGCTGCAAGAAGACACATAAGTTTTATGTTTTTAGCTCCTTTGTTTTTTAGAAGACTAACAGCATCAGCTGCTGATCCACCTGTTGCAAGCATAGGATCTGTAACTATTATTTCTCTTTCTGTAATGTCATTTGGAAGTTTACAGTAGTACTCTACTGGTTTTAAAGTTTCAGGGTCTCTATATAGACCTATATGTCCTATTTTTGCAACTGGTATAATTCTTAACATTCCATCAACCATACCAAGACCTGCTCTAAGTATTGGAACTATTGCTACTTTTTTACCTGTTAACATTTTTGTTTTTGCTCTACATAAAGGAGTGTCTATTTCTACTTCTTCAAGTGGGAAATTTCTTGTAACCTCGTAACACATAAGCATTGCAATTTCTTCAAGTATTTCTCTAAAATCCTTAGATCCTGTGTTTTTATCCTTCATAATTGAAAGCTTGTGTTGAATTAATGGATGATCTGTAACTACTACTTTATTCATATTTGCCCCCTGTAAATTAAATTTTTTACTTTAAGTATTCTTTTTCAATATCACTTATTAAGTTTACTCTATTTTCATGTCTTCCACCTTCAAATTCAGTACTTAAAAATGCATCTACCATTTCAAGTGCTATTGAAGGACCTGTTATTCTTTCTCCAATTGCTAATATATTTGCGTCATTATGTTGTCTAGTTGCTTTTGCTGAAAATGAGTCTGTACAGTGTGCTGCTCTAATTCCTGGAACTTTATTAGCTGCTATTGATATTCCAATACCTGTTCCACAAACTATTATTCCAAAGTCAGCTTCTTTGTTTTTAACTGCTTCTGCAACTTTCTTGCCGTAAATCGGATAATCACATGACTCTGTACTATAACAGCCTAAGTCTTCGCATTCTATACCTTTGTTTTTTAAATGATCAATTATTAGATTTTTTATTGAAAACCCACCATGATCTGAACCTAATGCTACTTTCATAACCATATCCTCCTAAACCTTTTCAACTTAATATTTTATAATATTTAGCAGCTTTAGACAACCCAAATATATATTGTAAAATAAACAAAATTTTAAAACAAAGGCTATTAACTAGTTTCCCCGTTAATAGCCTTAAAAATCCTTATTTATTTATAGTTGACGTAAATACATTTATGTATTTTATTAATTGATTTAAACAATCTTTATATACTTTTATATCTCCTCCAAAAGGATCAAGTATATCTTGACTTTCTCCTATATACTCACTTAATGTAAATATTTTTTCTTTATAACTTGGATACTGAAGTATAAGCTCATTTTTTTGATCCATAGTCATTGTAAGTATAATGTCATTTTCTATTAAATGTTTTTCCTCAATAAGAGTTGAAACATGATGGGATATATCAATATCTAATTCATTTATAACATTAATAGAGTTTTCAGATGCTGCACTTCCTGGAAAAGCATATATTCCTGCTGATGATACTTTAACATCTGTACCGTTTTCCTCAAATATTTTTTTAGCTATAGCCTCTGCCATAGGACTTCTACAGGTATTTCCTGTACAAACAAATAATACTTTCATCTAAAACTCCTCCTTTAACTAAAGATTTATAATTTTATGCCCAGCTGCTTTATTTAATCTGTTCATAATCGCAAGACCAACACCTTCACTTATAAACCCTTCACTAAAAATATAATCTACATTTAGCTTGTCAAATTCTCTAATAACATTGAAAAGTTTTGATGCTACTTCTTTTAAATTTTTTCTAGAACCTATACTTAATACTATACCTTTATAAAGGTGTTTATTTTCCTCTGTTGAAATAACTCCTACCTTTTTACCAGATAAAATTATTTTATCACACTGTTTATTAATATATTCTACTACCTTTTTATTTTCTCCTACAACTATTGTCATTTCAGAATCTGGAGCATAATGTTTATACTTCATACCAGGTGATTTAGGAGCTACATTATTTAAGTTTTTTGTAATAGTAGGGTCTATGGATACCTTTACACCACACTCTTTAATCATCTCAGGTGTAATTTCTCCAGGTCTTAGTATTACAACTTCATTTTCTAAAGCCTCAACAACAGTAGACTCTATTCCACATCTACATTCCTGTCCACCTATTATCATATTAACTCTTCCTGACAAGTCTCTTATACAATGTTCAATATTAGTAGGTGAAGGCTTTCCTGAAAGATTAGCTGAAGGTGCAGCTATAGGTACACCAGATAAACTTATTATTTTTCTTGCAATTTCTCCCTCTGGCATTCTTATAGCAACACTTTTAAGCCCTCCAGTTATTTCATCTGGAATAACATCTTTTTTAGGAAAAATAATTGTTAAAGGCCCTGGCCAAAATTTATCCATAAGAACCTTTGCACTTTTAGGTATTACATTAACATATTCTGATACATCCTTGTTAGCTACATGAACAATTAAAGGATTATCCTGTGGTCTTCCCTTTGCTCTAAAAATTTTTTCACATGCATCTTTGTCTAAAGCATTAGCTCCTAGACCATAAACAGTTTCTGTTGGAAAAACCACTGTTTTTCCGTTTTTTATATACTTTGCTGCTTCTTCTAAAACAGTATCATCTAAATTATATGTGTAATAAACTTTTGTATCCATCTTTTCTCCTCCTAATAAGGACTAAACTATTGTGGTTATAACAAGACCTATTACAAGACCTATTACAACTGAAATTGTAGAAAGTACTCCTTTTGATAAGCTTTTACTTTCAGGTATTAACTCTCCACAAACTATGTAAAGCATTGTCCCTCCTGCAAATCCTAAAGATAAAGTTATAAAATCCTCTGAAATTTTTGAAACAACACTTCCTATTAACGCTCCAATTCCTGTTGGAAGTGATGTAAGTGCAGTTAAAAATAAAATTTTCTTTTTTGAAATAGAGCTTTTAAGAAGAGGCATTGCAACTGTAGCTCCTTCTGGAATATCATGTAGAGCAATTATTATACAAAGTCCTATTCCAAGTGAAGACCCTGCTATAAAAGATGAGCCTATAGCTATCCCTTCCGGAAAATTATGTGCACAAAGTGAAACTCCTATTAATATAGATGTTTTTATATGATTTCCCTTATTTTTTATATAAGGTGTTAAAGGAAGGTATATTTCTACTAATGTAACAAATATAACTCCTATAAATATTCCTATAAGAGTTTTTACTATTCCACCTATGTTTATAGCCTCTGGAATAAGATCAAATGTAACTACAGCTATCATAATACCTGCTGTTATACCTATAATACTTGATATTAAAGCGCTACTTTTTCCTTTAAAAGATATTCCTATAAAACCGCCAATTATTGTTCCTAAAAAAGAAGCAAGCCCTGCTATTATTGTTATAAATAATACATTATCCAATTTTCTCCCCTTTATTTAAGTGTTTATAATAAACTTTATTTTAAAAAGGGAGAATATATTCTTTTTTAAAGCTTATATTCTTCAATAAAAGTTTTTATATAATTTATAGCTTCTTTTGAGAAACCTATATTATACTGAGATTTATAAAGTATATAAAGTAAATAGTACTTTCTACTTCCACTTTTTTTAATCTCTATACAGCTTAACCCCTCATCACTATACATAGATTTAATAATATCAAATGTATCTGCATAGTGAGTGTTTTTTCTTATAAAATATCCATTGAAATCTTTGTATTTTTTTCGATATGCTTTTTTAGTTACTATAAGTACATAAAATTCTTTCTTTGAAACCTTATGTACATCTACGTAAAGAATTTTATTAAGTGGAAGAATATAGTTAGGATATGGCCATGTTTGTTTTACCTCAAGCCTATCATTTAAAATATTAAAACTTATTCTTTCCTCTGATAAAATTCTTCCTATATTAATTAAAAGCAATAAATCTATTATTATTACATAAAAAAATGAGAAATATGAATCAAAGCCTGTTAATATTTGGTCTTCTACTAATACTGATACGAAATAAGCCATAAATACCATTATTAAAAGACTTATTATTATTTCTACTCTTCTTTTTAAAATTTCCCTTTTTAAGGCTTTTTTTATATCCATATTTTATCACCTTACCTTTAAGTGGCTAAACAATTGTTTAAGTTCCTCTTTTTCTTTCTTAGATGATAATACAAAAAATTTACCTTTTCTTGTATTTATCATAGTTAAAATTCCACCTTGATTTAATGACTTTAAATCTGCTAAAATTATTCTTTTTCTAGTAAAAACTCCTTTTACATCTATTCCAAAATCATCAATATCTAATTTATATATAAACATTTTAAAGTAAACTAAAAGAATAATTACATCTAAAAATACATTTAAAATATTTATATACATAGGAGTGGTTTTCCAAAATAAAAATATATAGGAAATAATAATTCCTAATGTTATTATCGGTAAAATAATATATTTAAAGATATCAACTTTAAACCTTTTCATATATCCTCCTAATTAAGCTTAGGCGCCCTAAAATTAGGACGCCTTTTTTATAAATTATACTCCAAGTTCTTTTAGCTTTTCTGCTTGATCAGCTGTAATAAGACCTTCAATAGCTTCCTCTATATCTCCATCTAGGAATGATTCCATTCTGTATATAGTAAGACCTATTCTATGGTCTGTAATTCTTCCCTGTGGATAGTTATATGTTCTTATTCTCTCACTTCTATCTCCAGTTCCAACTTGGCTCTTTCTATCTTTAGCAATTTCGCTTTGTTGCTTTTGCATTTCTATTTCATAAATTCTAGCTTTTAATACTTTAAGAGCTTTTTCTTTGTTTTTAAGCTGTGATTTTTCATCTTGGCATGATACAACAATTCCAGTTGGAATATGTGTCATTCTAACAGCTGAGTCTGTAGTATTAACACACTGACCACCGTTACCTGATGCTCTAAATACATCAACTCTAATATCATTTGCATTAATTTCTACTTCTACATCATCAACTTCTGGTAAAACTGCAACTGTTGCTGTAGATGTATGTATTCTACCACTTGTTTCAGTTTCAGGAACCCTTTGTACTCTGTGAACTCCACTTTCATATTTTAGCTTTGAGTAAGCTCCTTGACCTTTTATCATAAATACAACTTCTTTAAATCCACCTATACCAGTTTCATTTAATGACATTATTTCAGTTTTCCATCTATTTCTTTCTGCATATCTTGTGTACATTCTGTATAAAACACTTGCAAATAAAGCTGCTTCGTCTCCACCAGCACCTGCTCTTATTTCAACAAAAACGTTTTTAGAATCATTAGGGTCCTTAGGTAGTAAAAGTATTTTAAGCTCATCTTCTAAAGTTTTTTTACTTTCTACAAGTTCTTTAAGTTCTTCTTCAACAAGCTCTTTCATATCTCTATCTAATTTATCTTGCAGCATTTCCTTATCATCTGCTATTCTTTGCTCACAGTCTTTAAATTCTCTGTATTTTACAACTATATCTTCTAATGAACTGTGTTCTTTACAAAGTTTTGTAAACAGAGCATTATCTGCTACTACTTCAGGATCACTTATTTTTTTTGATAACTCTTCATATTTCTCTTCTATAAAATCTAACTTATCTAACATTATTCCTCACTCCATATATAAGTTTACATTTTCTCATTATATCATAATATTTGACTTTAAACATCTTTTTTACATATGACCTAAAACCACCCTATTAAGCCCTGATAAATCATTTATAACTACAACATCTTTAAAGCCTTCATTAACCATTATGTCTTTAACTTCTACTGCTTGATCATGTCCTATTTCATATAACAAATATCCATTAGGCTTTAGCAGCTCTTTAGCATCTTTTGTTATTTTTCTATAAAATATAAGACCATCTTCTCCACCATCTAGGGCAGTTATTGGCTCAAAGTCTTTTACTTCTTTCATAAGAGTTGGTATTACATCTTTTTTTATATAAGGTGGGTTTGAAATTACCATATCAAGTTTTATGTTTTCCCCTAGAATTTCATCTAACATATTAGACTTTTTAACCTCTACCTTATTTGATACATTATTTAGTTTTGCATTTTCTAAGGTTACCTTTAAAGGAATATCCATAATGTCTAAAGCATATACCTTTGAATCCTTTACATATTTTGCAATAGATACTGAAATAGCACCACTTCCACATCCTACATCTGCAATAGTAGGAGATTCTATTTTTTCTAGTATTTTTATAGCTTCCTCTACTAAAATTTCAGTATCACATCTTGGTATTAAAACTCCACTTTCAACTTTAAAGTCAAGTCCCATAAACTCTTGGTATCCTGTTATATATTGAAGTGGCATACCACTTTTTCTATATGATACTAACTTTTTAAATCTTTCATATTCACTATCTAACAACTGTTTTTCCCTATTTAAAAATAAATAACTTCTATTAACATCTAAAACATGGCAAAGAAGAAGCTGTGAATCTAAAAGCGCTGTGGAAGAATTTATTAATTCATCTGCTCCTTCTTTCATAGCAACATATAATTTTACCATTTATCATCTTCTCCTTCTTTAATTACAGCTTTTAAAGATTCTATTGCAACTTCTATTTGAGAATCATCTGGTTCATTTGTTGTAAGTTTTTGAAGATAAAGTCCAGGTAGTGACATTATTTTTGCAAAACCTGAATTACTTTTACCTTGCCACTTTATAAACTCATATGATATACCTGCAATTAAAGGTAAAAGTGCTATTCTTAAAAATATTCTATAACTTAAATTTGGCCATCCAAAAACTGAAAAAACAAGTATTCCAATTATAATAACTGTAAACATAAAATTTGTTCCACATCTTGGATGCAGCGTACCGTACTTTCTAACATTTTCAACTGTTAATTCTTCCTCATTTTCATAACAAAATATTGTTTTATGTTCTGCACCATGATACTGAAATATTCTTTTAATATCATCAAGCTTTCCTATGAAAAATACATAGGCTAAAAATATTATAACTTTTATAATACCTTCAAAAATATTAATTAAAAAGGTATTTTGAGTAAATCTTTTTGCAAAATCAGCAACTATAGTTGGAAAAAGCGCAAATAGTAAAAGAGATATTCCAAGTGATACTAAAAGGGTAGCTCCTAATATTAACTTATCTTTTAAGCTTTTTTTATTATTAATATTTTCCTCATTTCCTTCAAATATATCCCCTGAATCTGAAAGATACTTTGTTCCTGTTATAAGTGAATCAATTAAAGCTACTGCACCTCTTATAATAGGTAGTGATAAAAATTTATTTTTTTTAGTAAGTGGAGATTTCCTATCTGTTTTAATAAATATTTCTCCATCTTCCTTTCTAACTGCAAGAGCAACTGTACTAGGCCCTCTCATCATAACCCCTTCTATTACAGCTTGCCCTCCTATACTAGTTTTTCTCGCCATATATTTCTCCTATTCCCAAATCTCTAAAAAACTTTCTGCTTCCCTTCGTCTTTTATTTGTTTCTTCTATATCTATATAATAAAAATCTTCTTTTTTATATAAGGCATTTCCTTCTTTTATTTCGCCTTTAATATAATTTAATGAAACATTTTTAATTTCTCCATTATCAAACTCAATAACAGCTATATCCCCTTCAAGTCTATCAATAACACCATACAAAAGTATCACCTCTTTTTAAATATGATTATACTCTAAATTCAAAATCTTTTAAATAAATTATATTTTATCTTATATTAACTAAATTATAGTAGCAATCTGTACAAACAGCTTCATATTCTATATTATCACTATTATCAATAACAACTTGATCTCCTTCAAAAACAAACTTTCCATTTACCTTTCTAGCATTTAATGTAGCTTTTTTCCCACATCTACATATATTTTTAAGTTCTTCTATACTATGAGCTATTAAAAGAAGTCTACTACTTCCTTCAAATCCATTCATTAAAAAATCTGTTCTAAGACCATAGCATATAACTGGGATGTCTAAAATTACGGCTATTTTTAAAAGATCATCTATTTGCTGCTTTTTCATAAATTGCACTTCATCAACTAAAATACAGCTAATATTTTCTTTACTATTTACCTTATTTTCAATAGTTTTATATATTTCTACATCACTATCTATAAGCATATTAACTTTTCTTTTAACTCCTATTCTAGATACTATATA
>JAEWEN010000086.1 GCA_023389275.1 Bacillota bacterium | reverse complement strand
GGTTCACCTTTCATTATTCTAAATCCTCTATATATCTGCTCCAGCAGCATTATTCTAAAAAGCTGATGTGGGAAAGTCATTTTAGAAAAAGATATTTTCATATCAGCTCTTTTTAATGTTTCACTACTTATTCCTAAAGACCCTCCTATTAAAAATACTATATTACTTTTCCCTTCAAGTCCTAGGCTTTCTATTTTCTTTGAAAACTGTTCACTTGTCATGTCTTTTCCTGAAAGGTCTAATGCTATTACATAGTCTGTGTCTTTTATATAGCTTCTTACTTTAACCCCTTCTTTTTCTTTTATTGCTTCTTCTTCTTTTTCCGATGCATTATCAGGTGTTTTCTCATCAGCTACTTCTATTATTTCAAGTTTGCAATATCTTGAAAGTCTTTTTGTGTACTCATCTATTGCAGATCTCATAAATTTTTCTTTTATTTTACCTACTGTTATTATTTTTATGTTCATATATCTACCCTTCCTCTGTAAATTATTAATGATATTTTACCATAATAATTAAAAAAACCCCTAGGATGCTTTACTCTCCCAAGGGTGTTCTCTATATATACTACTTATTTTAAAATTTTCTTTATCAAATGTTTCTACTCCAAGTGTTATTATATCCTTAGTTTTTTCCTCTTTAATATATACAAAAATCTTTTGATTAGAAAACTCAATTTTTTCAATAGTATAGTCTTCTATTTTTAAAGGACTATCAACATAAGGATTTAATTTTTCTCTATAGTATTTTGATGCTTTAGATGGCTCTTTTATATACTTTTCTATTTCTTTATACTCAGTATTTATTGTAAACCTATTATTAAAAGCTACAAATTCATTAATAAATAGCTTTAAGCTACTTTCTGATTTACTTGAAAGCTTTACATCCATAGTACTAGGTGTAATTTTATTCATACTTTTTCCAGCTACTAAAACATTATCTTGACTATCTATATAGCTTGATTCATATGTAACTTTAAGTGATGATCCTAAAAACACCTTAACTTTATTACTTTGATTTTCTCCTAAAAACTGAATTTTTTTATTATTTATTTTAAGAGTCATATATTTAGGGCACTCTACTTTAACTTCTTCAATAAATATGTTTGGGTTTACAACCCATTTATCATTTTGTTTTTTTAAGCTTACTGTTTCAATTTTAGTTTTCCCATTTATATTTAAGCTTACTTCAAAATCACATATTTCTTTATTTTCATTTAAAGTTTTCTTACTAATACTATATGATAGCAACTGATTATTTCTAAATGATTTTATAAAATCCTGTTTATTTAAAAATATATTGTTTTGAATATTAGTTTTATCTAAAATACCATACATTTTATAGTAATAACCTTTTTCCCATAAATCCATTATCTTATTAACTATAACTTCTGGTGTGCTATATCTTTTTTTACTATCCTCATATAGCTCAGATACTCCAAAAGTACATAAAATAACTAGCATTAGTATAAGTATTTTTTTTAAATAAGACTTTTTAATTTTAATGGTAATATACTCTTCATAAATTTCCATATATTCTAAAACCTACCCTTATTAAATATATACCAATTATAGTTAAAAAATCAGTTTGATGCAATTTTATACATTTTTATTAACTTTTAATCAATTTCACTAATTTTAAAGTTACTATTATCATCTAGTTTTAGTACGTATTTAGTTGTATATTCTGTTTTAATATCTATGCCTTTTAATTCTTTAACATAAACTAATATATTATCATTATTAAGTTCTATTTTTTCTATATTAGATTTTTCTATTTTTTCTAATGGATGAGTGTATGGACTTAATTTACTTTCATAGTAATCCCATGCACTAGATAAAGGCTCTAGATATTTTTCAAATTCTGAATAAGGAGTTTTTACTGTAAAGTTGTTATTAAAACTACTAAAGTTTTTTATAAGAGAGTTTATTTTTTCAATAGATGCTTCTGATAAAGTTACGTTTGATCTTGTTGGATTTATAGTTATCATTTCATCATGTACTATAGCATTTCTTTCTTCTGAATTTATTATTTCTGATTCATATTTTATTTTTAAATTATATCCTTTAAAAACAGTTATTCTCGCTACTCCAAGGTTGCTTTGAGTGGCTATTCTATTTCCATTTATATTTAAGCTAATATAGTTTGGGCATTGTACCATAAGTTCTTTCAAAAAGATATTTGGGTCTATATACCACTTACCACTAGGATGTTCAGGTGTAATTTTCTTTTTAGCTGTTATTAAAAATTCTGTTTGTTTATTATTTACTACTGCTTTAACCTTGTATTGTATAGGGTTTGTATTTGTATTTCCACCATTTAAAAACTTTACCTCATACCATTTTAATGAATTATTTTTAATAGATTCTTTTAAGTCCTTTTGTGTTAAAAATCTTTTATCAAAAAGACTTAAGTCTAAATATGAATATAGCTTTTTAACATTTTCATTTTGCCATGAGTCTAAAGTGTTTTTTACTATCATTTGAGGTGTATTGTTTTTTTCCTCGTAAAATTTAAAAATCTTTATTCCGCAAAAGGTTAAAACAATAATAAGTCCTATAACTATACTTATTTTAAATTGATAATGTCTTATTTTATTTTTAAAATCATTATCAAACTTTTTTCCACAATTTGAACAGCACTTTACATCACGAAGATGTTCTCCGCAACCCGGACATTTTCCACTATATGCCATACATTTTTCTATTCCTTTCTTAGTTGAAACAATTTTCCATTTAATTACTTTAATTACTTTAAATACGATTATATCTACATTATAATCCTCAAACAATCCTTTTATTAAATTGTTTACTTATAGTTATTGGATTCTTAATAATCTTAAAGCTATATAAATATGTATTTTACTATTTTAAAAAAATTAGGTATATTTGTTGAATCATGTCTTGCAAAGTAGTATACTTATAGTAGCTTACATTTTAAGGAGATAATATTATGATTTGTTTTAATGTGTTTTTAAAACAACTGAATAATTCATATTATTGCTATTATAGATAAGCTTGTATTTATGATAAACACAATCATAGATACAAGAACTTTTTTTAAGTTGTATCTATGATGGCTTAATTTCGTATGTTTAAACAGGCCACATAGTATTGTGGCCTTAAGTTATTATAGAGAAAAAGGTCACATTTATGTGGCCTTTTATTTTTATAATAATTTAAGGGGGTTTTAAAATGGAGTCTAAAACAGACAACCGTGAAGAGTTTTCTTCAAAATTTGGCTTTATAATTTCATGTATAGGAGCCGCATTAGGTCTTGGGAACATATGGATGTTCTCTTATAAGTTAGGAGCATATGGGGGAGCAGCATTTTTAATTCCTTACTTTATATTTGTTTTTCTTCTAGGTACCTCTGGACTTGTAACTGAGTTTTCATTTGGAAGAGTACACAGAAATGGTTCTTTTGCAGGAATTAAGAAAACCTTTTCAAAAAAAGGACTAAAAGGTGGCTCAATTATAGGAGCTATTCCTCCAATAGGTCTTGTTGGAGTTTTTATGTTTTACTGTATTGTTATAGGATGGGTTCTTAAATACTTTGCATTAAGTATTACAGGTGAAATAAATAC
>JAEWEN010000077.1 GCA_023389275.1 Bacillota bacterium | reverse complement strand
TATAACAGGTATAACATTATCTCTATAAATAACAATTTCTTTATTATTTGTTCTTTTTATCTCATCAATATTTATATTTATAACTCTATCAATAAAGCCAAGTGATATAGCAAAAGTCTCTTCATGTACCTTAACTAGTAGAGCTTGTATTATTGATAATGTTAATGGAAGCCTTATTACTATAGAGGTTCCAGCTCCCTCTTCACTTACAACTTCGATTGTTCCTCCAATGGATGAAATTTTTGTTCTAACAACATCCATTCCAACTCCTCTTCCTGAAACATCTGTAACCTTTTCACTTGTACTAAATCCTTGCATAAATATCAATGCTCTAATATCGTTGTCGGACATACCTTCTGTATCTATACCCAATTTTTCTGCTTTTTTCTTAATTTTTTCAACTGGAATACCTTTACCATCATCTTCAACTCTAATAATGGCTTTGTTTCCTTCTTGATAAGCTATTAACTTTATAGTACCATCAGGATTTTTACCTGCTTTTTTTCTATCATCTGCAGACTCAATTCCATGATCAGCTGAGTTTCTTATTAAGTGTACTAAAGGCTCTCCTATTTCATCTATTACAGTTCTATCAAGTTCTGTAGTTTCACCTTCAATAATTAAATTAATATTTTTATTAAGTTCATTTCCAAGATCACGAACAAGTCTTGGGAATCTATTAAATACTCTTTCAACAGGTACCATTCTTACCTTCATTACTAAATCTTGAAGGTCCGAACTTATTCTACCTACTTGCTCTAGTGTTTCATGAAGATCTGTTAACTTATGATTTGCACTTATTTGCTCAAGCCTTGTTCTGTGCATAACAAGTTCTCCAACTAAATTCATAAGCTTGTCTAACCTATCTAAATCAACTCTAACAGATTGATTAGATTTTTTATGATTATCTTCTTTTGCTTTTTTCTTTTGAGGAGCTGTATTTTGACTTACTTCCACTTTTGGAGGCTCATCTTCTTTATTTTCCTCTTTATTAGCCTTAACAACTTCCTCCCCTATACTTTCTACTGTAACACTTTCAATTTCAGATACAGTTTTCATTACTTTTTGTATCTCTTCTTCTTCTACTTGTGATACAATAACAACAGTAAACTCTCTATCAAAGTTTTCTTGTTCCAAATCTTCTGTTGAAGGTATAGACTTAATTATCTCTCCTGAGTCTTCTAAATTTTTATATGCTAAAAATGCCCTTGCTGACTTTAAAACACATTCTTTGTCTATTATTACTGTTACTTTGTATACAAAATAACCTTTATCTACTGCTTCAACAATAATATTTTTATCATACTCATTTAATTCAAAACCACTAGAGTTTCCCGATGAAACAACTTCTTTTTTCTCTTCAACTTGCTTTCCACTTTCTATAGCAATTAAAGTATTTATTATATCCTGTATCTCTACTTTATCTTCTATTCCTTCTTTAACATTATTAACCATAAGTTCTAATGTATCTAAACATTTAAAAAGAATTGTTACAACATCTGATGTAACCTTTAACTCATCATGTCTAAACTTATCTAATACATTTTCCATTTTATGAGTTAAATCTGCTATATCAGAAAATCCCATACTTCCTGCCATACCTTTTAAAGTATGAGCTACTCTAAAAATAGAGTTTATTGTATCTTTATCCTCTGGATTTTTTTCAAGTTCTAAAATTCCTTGATTTAATGTTTCTAGGTTTTCTAAAGACTCCTCTAAAAATATATCAATATATTGGGACATATCCATAATTATTTCCCCCCTGGCTTTTTATATATAAATGTTGCGGCTTTTTCAAAACCGATTTCTCTATAGTTATATATACTCTCTGTTGCACCTACAAATAATAAACCTCCTGGATTTAATGACTCGTAGAATTTTTCATATATTTTCTTTTTAGCATCTTGTGTAAAATATATAACCACATTTCTACACACTATCAAATCAAATCCAGTTTCATATTTATCTAATATTAAATCGTGTTTTTTAAAATTTACTCTTTTTTTAATTTCTTCTCTTATGTAATAATTTTCGTCTGTTTTATTGAAATATTTATCTAATAAATCCTTATCTACATTTTTTAAATCACTTTTAATATATTTGCCTTCTCTTGCTCTTGCAAGAATGCTTGGGTCTATATCTGTTGCTAATATATTATGTTTTTTGCCTTTAGTTAACCTGTCCATTATAATAGCTAAAGTATAAGGTTCTGCTCCATAAGAACAAGCGGCACTCCATATTTTTAAAGTATTTTTTTCTGGAGATAATCTACTTTTTATTTCTTTTTCTAATTGCAAAAACATATCCTTATTTCTAAAAAACTCTGATACATTTATTGTTAAATGATCTTGAAATTTTTGTGATATAGCTTTATCCTTTTTTAATATTGATATAAAATCATCCTCTGATTTTGCTCCTACTCTAGACATAAAATTCTCTATTCTTCTAAGCAGTTGTTTAGACTTATAGGATGATAAGTCTATTCCAAATGAGCTTTTAACGTAAGCCATAATTTTTAAAAATTCCATTGTAATCACTTCCTTCTAATCACTCTAACTATTTCATCAGCTATTTTGTAATATGGAAGCACTATATCTACACATCCTGTTTCATAAGCAGCTCTAGGCATACCATATACAACTGATGTTTCTTCATCTTGAGCTATATTGTATCCTCCTATACCTTTAATAGCCTTAATTCCTTCTGCTCCATCTTTTCCCATTCCCGTACATATACATCCTAATAGTGAATCTTTATATATATGTGATGCAGATTTAAATAGCTTATCTACAGCAGGTCTTACACCGTGAATCGCTGGTGACATATCTAAAGCAATTTCATCTTTTGACTTAATCGTCATATGATATCCACCTGGAGCAATATATATTGTATTTTTTTGTATTTTTTCTTTATCCTTTGCTTCTACAACATTTAACTCTGAACTTTTATTTATTCTATCTGCAAAAGCCTTAGTAAATCCCTTAGGCATATGTTGAACAACAAATATAGGTATATCTATTCCATTAGGTATAGATGTTAAAATATCAAATAATATTTTGGGACCTCCAGTAGAAGCCCCTATAACAATTGCTTTAACACTTACATCTACTTTTCTAGGTTTTTGTGATATATTATTCCCATTGCCTAAGTTATATACATTACTTTTATTAATTTTAATATTATCTTTTATTTTTTTACTATGAGAATAGGCATATCTAATTTTTTCACATAGTTCATTAACTAAAATATTTATATCTAAAGATATTGAACCTGATGGTTTTTGTATAAAATCAAATGCTCCCTCTTTTAAACAATCCATTGTTATTCCAGATCCTTCAATAGTTAAGCTACTAAGCATTATAACTTCACACTTTGTTCTTTTCTTTATTTCTTTTAAAGCTTCAAGTCCATTCATTTTTGGCATTTCAACATCTAACGTAATAATATCTGGATTTAAGTCTAAAGCCTTATTTATAGCTTCCAATCCGTTTCTTGCAATCCCTATTACTTCCATGTCCTTTTGAGAATTTATCATATCTGAGATAGCCTTTCTCATAAAAGCTGAGTCATCTACAACAAGAACTTTTATATTACGAAACATATGCTACAGCTCCTTCATCCCTTTACCTACTGTCCTAATGTAAACTTTTCCATCTAAAGCTTCTATTATCATTGTTCTTCCTGAATTTCCACCTAAATCCTCTGATAAAATAGGAATAGACATTTCTGATAAAATTTCTTTTACAGATATTGCATTCCTTTTTCCTATATCAGCTATAGAGCTTTTATCTCCAAAGGAAAACATACTAGCCCCTCCAGCAATTTTCGCTTTTAAAAACTTTTTATTTGCTCCTTTTTTTATCATACTATCAACAAGACTCGGTATTGCCTTGTCAGCAAATTTTAAAGGATTAGATTGATTTGCAAATCCAGTACTGTTTGGCAACATAATATGTGCAAGTCCTGCTATTTTATTAATTGAATCATATAAAGCTATTCCTACACAGGATCCAAGACCTAAAGTTATTATTTTCCCAGGTGGTATAGTAACATTTAAATCTCCAATTCCTACTTTTAATTCATTTTTGTTCATACTCCCTCTCCATATTTACGAAATAATTTTTAAAGAACTTCTCCTATAGCTTTTAAATCTGCTTGAGATATTATTTCTTTTGTATCTAAAAGAATTATTAGTCTGTTATCTTTATTTATAATAGACTTTATATATTTATTACTACTTCTTTTTGCTATATGTGGAGTATCATCTATTTTTTCTAAAAATATATCAACTACCTCTAAAACCTCATCTACACTTAAACCTATTAGATTATTGTTACTTCTAACAACAATTATTTTACTGTCATCAGTATAATTAGTATTTTCAATATAAAATCTTGCTTTCGTATTGATTACAGGAAGAATAGTGTTTTGATAATCTATAATCCCTTTTATAAAGCTAGATGTATCTGGTATCTTTGTACATTCTACATAACCAAGTATTCTATCTACATCCATTATATCTATAGCATATTCTTCATTATTAATTTTAAAAATAACAACTTTTAAAGATTCCATAATAAGTGCCTCCCATTATGCCCTAAACTTTTCAATTACTAACTCCCCATCTTTAACATATAAATTAACGTTTTTTATAGGCTCGTCTACATAATAGTTATAGTTACCAACTATAAATAAAGTATTGTGGTAAACTGTATCTGCTTTAATCTCACCAAAGCTTTCTGTTTTTATTATACTTTTAATGCCTGCACTACTTCCTATTTCTTTTATATAAACTCCTTTTTTGGCATATATACTTCCTGATCTATAGGTGCCTGGAAATCCATTTATAACAACTTCTCCTTCAGCTTTAATATCAGTACAATAACAACCTTTTCCCGTTATATATACATTATTTGAAGACTCAATTTTTGAGTTTTGACAATATCCTATAAAAACATCTGAATTAGTTGTTTTTATTTCATATGTTTCTAAAAACTTTTCTATATTTTTGCTTAAATTAACTATTTCACTAAATTCAGCATCTTTATAAGTTATAACTTTTTGATATACAGAAAAAATTTCATTAAGCAAATTTTTAATATCTAAGCTTAGCTTAAGCTTAGGATATTCTTTTAACGTATTTGTTAATAACAATTTTTCTTTAATATATTTTGAATCTATTATTTTTTTAAAAATTTCACATTTATTTAACACTTGATATTTTTTAGGCAAAATATTATGAGCATTATCTACAGCATCTATAGCCTCACTTAAAAAATTCTTTATTTTTTTCAGCACTTCTATATACTTTAGTTCATTTATTTGAATATTTCCTGCTTTTACAACAGATGCAATTAGATTTCCTTTAATATTTATACTACCTTTTGAATGAAGACTAGACTCTAAAACAGAAGATTCTATAGTCATATTTCTACCTGCGCTAATTTTCATTCCTTCTTTTACATTTCCCTTAATTAAAATATCTCCGTCAAACTCAATATTTCCTATTTTAAGATCTGCATCACCATTTACCTCGTAAACAGGTATAACACATATCTTATCTCCTATAAGGCTTGGCTTTCCGTTAATTACTGCTTTAACAGTTTTTCCATCTTCTGATATTTCAGCACCGTTTCCAACTTTTAAAGTTAAAGTCTTTTTTTTATCAACTTCAATAGTTTTTCCGAAAATATTTACACCTTTTTCACCCTCAACCCCTTCTTTTAATTCTGCCAATATAAATCCTTCTTCTACACTTTCAATTTCCTCTATATTGTAATAATCGACTTTCCCATTAACTTCTACAGTTTTTCTTTTATCATTAGTATTAAAATAATAAATTATTTCATCTCTTATGCTTTTAACAGGCAGTCTTCCTTCTGCTATTAATACCTTACCTTCAGATATATCTTTTAGATTTCCAAAATTTATTCCATATTTTATTTCTTTCTCTAATAATTTTTGCTTTACATCATCAATAGTTATTTCAGGTGCATTTTCTAATATACTTTCTTCTGTTTCTATAGTAATTACATCTGATATGCTGTGATTCACTACATTATATATAGTCTTAGGCTTTAATGTTACATTTAAAATTGCCTTAAAACCTTTATCTATTATATCTATGTCAAATTCCCTTTTACTTGGACTTTCATTTGGTAAAATCTCTATAGAATCATTTTCATCAACATCTATATTTTTATAAATATTATTCCCATTTACCTTAAGTGTGCAATTTTTATTAGGAATTATTTTTACCTTACCAACTCCACTATGAAAAATAAATTCCCCATTAATTATTTCTGCTTTTAGTTTATTTGTAATTTCCACTTTAATTTCTACTTCTTTTTTAAAAAAACCTAATTTTTTTTCGCTAAATTCATATAAAAAGTCTTCTCTTGAAATTCCTAGATCTTCTTCTGCAATGATTAGGGCTTCTTCTAAAGTTTTACCTCTATACAACATATTCTATCCTCCAGGTAATTTTTTAAAGGCTCGCAACATTAATATACTTATATTTTAATTATATCAAATTTTTGTAATTAATGTTAACGTTTATATATATAAAAAAGCCATTTGGATAACCAAATGACTTTTTTTATTATTTACATTTACTATAAGCTAGCTAGCTTTTTATAGTATTCATATTTTTCTTTCATATCTTTTTTAGCCTTTTCAAACATTTCATCAGCAGTTTTAGGGCTAACTTTTAAAAGTGAAGCATATCTTACTTCTCCCATTAAAAACTCCTTAAGATCTGAAGTAGGTTCTTTAGAATCTAATTGGAAAGGATTTTTCCCTTCTTCTTTTAGGTCTGGATTATATCTATAAAGATGCCAATATCCTGACTCAACAGCTTTTTTAGATTCTTCTAAAGATTTTTCCATACCAGCTTTTATTCCCTGATTTATACATGGAGAATAAGCAATTACAATTGATGGACCATCATAATTTTCAGCTTCTGTTATAGCCTTCATTAATTGATTTTTATCTGCACCTAAGGCAACTTGTGCTACATATACATATCCATATGCCATAGCCATAAGTCCTAAGTCTTTTTTCTTAGTCTTTTTACCACTTGATGCAAATTGAGCTATAGCTGCAGTTGGAGTAGACTTTGAAGATTGACCACCAGTATTTGAATATACTTCTGTATCAAGTACAAGTATGTTTACATCATTTCCTGATGCTATAACATGGTCAAGTCCTCCATAACCTATGTCATATGCCCATCCGTCTCCACCTATCATCCATTGAGATCTTTTTACTAGGTATTTTTTAAAGTTTAGTATTTCATTTACTAACTCAGTTTCTACATTACTATTTTTTAGATTTTCTAAAGTATTAACAAGATTGTCTGTAACTTTTCTTGTTAGCTTTTTGTTATTAAAGTTATCTAAATACTCTTTTACAACTTCTTTTTCCTGTCCAGTTAATGCATCATAAAGATTTTCTACTTTTTCTTTAATTCTTTCTCTAATAGCTTCAGATGCAATATGCATTCCAAGACCATATTCTGCATTATCCTCAAATAGTGAGTTTGCCCAGGCAGGTCCTTGACCACAACTATTTGTTGTATAAGGTGTAGATGGAGCACTTGCACCATAAATAGATGAACATCCAGTTGCATTTGCAATCATCATTCTATCACCAAATAATTGAGTTATAAGCTTAACATAAGGTGTTTCTCCGCAACCTGCACAAGCTCCTGAGAATTCAAATAAAGGCTTATTAAATTGACTTCCTTTAACAGTAGTGTTTGGCATTGGGTTTTCTTTATCTGATAAACTCATAGCATAATCCCAGTTATTTTGCTCACTCATTTGAGAATCTATCGGCTCCATAACAAGTGCTTTTTCTTTAGCAGGACATGCTACAACACAGTTTGTACATCCTGTACAATCTGCAACACTAACATTTATACTAAAGTTCATACCCTCTACACTTTTTCCACCTAAAGCAGTTTTTTGCTTAAAGTTTTCCGGTGCCTTATCTGCTTCTTCTTTATTTAATAAAAATGGTCTTATAACAGCATGTGGACATACAAATGCACATTGATTACATTGTATACAATTTTCTGGTATCCACTTAGGAACATATTTTGCTATATATCTTTTTTCATATGCAGCAGTTCCATGTGGGAATGTTCCATCTTCTATTCCTTTAAATGCACTTACTGGAAGCTTATCTCCTTTTAAAGCATTCATAGGTTCTAATATATTTTTAATAAACTCTGGTTTATTGCTTACTTCTTCTTCTATAGGTAAATCTGCCCAGCTATCTTTCACTTCTACTTTCATAACTGAGTTAACTCCCATATCTATTGCTTCATTGTTCATATTAACTATGTGCTCTCCTTTAAGACCATAGTTTTTAACAACAGCTTCTTTTAAATATTTTACAGCATCATCAATAGGAATTATATTAGAAAGTTTAAAGAAAGCAGCTTGCATAACCATATTAATTCTTCTACCTAAACCTACTTTTTCAGCAATATCAGCAGCATTTATAATATAGAAATTAACTTTCTTTCTAGCAAGTTCTCTTTTAATTTTATTATTTAACTTTCTTTCTAATTTTTCTAAATCCCAAGGGCAGTTAAGTAAAAATACTCCTCCCTCTTTTATACCTTCTAGTAAATCATACTTGTATATATATGATGGTTGATGACATGCTATAAAGTCCGCACTTAATATTAAATAAGGAGCTTTTATTTTTCTTGTTCCAAATCTTAAGTGAGAAACTGTAATTCCACCTGATTTTTTAGAATCATATGAAAAATATCCTTGTGCATAAAGATCTGTTTTATCTCCAATAATTTTAATAGCACTTTTGTTAGCCCCAACTGTTCCATCTGAACCTAAACCAAAGAATTTACATGATTTTATTTCATCACCAATAACATCAATTTCCTTTTCCTCTGGTAATGATGTATTTGTAACATCATCAACAATTCCTATTGTAAACTTATTTTTAGGTGTATCTAAACTTAGATTTTTGTATACAGATATTATTTGCCCTGGTGTTACTTCCTTTGAACCAAGACCATATCTTCCACCTACTACAGTCGGTCTTATATCTGAATCATATAAAGCACTTCTTATATCCTCAAATAGTGGCTCCCCTAAAGAACCTGGTTCTTTAGTTCTATCTAAAACTGCTACTTTCTTAACTGACTTTGGAAGAACATTTATAAAATGTTTTATAGAAAATGGTCTAAATAACCTTACCTTTACAAGTCCAACCTTTTCTCCATTAGAGTTTAAGTGGTCTATAGTTTCTTCTATAGTGTCACAAACAGAACCCATAGCTATAATTACTCTATCTGCTTCACTATGTCCATAATAATCAAATAGTCCATATTTTCTTCCAGTTAATTTGTATATTTTATCCATATATTCTTCAACAATAGATGGAATATTATCGTAAAATATATTAGACGCTTCTCTTCCTTGGAAATATATATCTGGATTTTGAGCTGTACCACGAGTTGCTGGTGAATCTGGTGAAAGTGCTCTAGCTCTAAAATTATTTAATGCATCTTTATCAAGTAGACTTTCTAAGTCTTTATATTCTATACAATTAATTTTTTGGATTTCATGTGATGTTCTAAACCCATCAAAAAAATGTATAAAAGGAAGACTTCCCTTTATAGCTGAAAGATGAGTCACAGCTGCTAAATCCATTGCTTCTTGTGGATTATTAGAACAAAGCATTGAAAATCCTGTTTGTCTAGCTGCCATTACATCTTGGTGGTCTCCAAAAATTGAAAGAGCATGTGCAGCAATAGCTCTAGCACTTACATGGAAAACTGCTGGTAAAAGTTCCCCTGCCATTTTATACATGTTAGGAATCATTAAAAGTAAACCTTGAGATGCTGTATAAGTTGTTGTTAATGCTCCACTTTGAAGTGAACCATGTACAGCAGCTGCTGCTCCAGCTTCTGATTGCATCTCTATAACCTTAACTTCTTTTCCAAATATGTTTTTCTGACCCCTAGAACTCCAAACATCAACATGTTCTGCCATATTAGATGATGGCGTTATAGGGTATATAGCAGCGGTTTCTGTAAATGCATATGAAACATATGCAGCCGCTTCATTACCATCAATAGTTCTCATAACCTTACTCATTTTATTACCTTCTTTCTTCTTAGAAATAACAGAAGTCATTTAAATAATACAATTTTCATTGCACCAATAATCATTATTAATAATATCATATTATTCGTTAGAATTCCATAACACTCTTACAGCTATTTCAAATAAAGGACTTATATAAAATAGATTCTATATATTAATGTAAATTTTTCATTAATATTCCTTTTTTAGCAAGTTCATCTGCCATATCATTATATAAATTTCCACTATGAGCTTTAACCTTTTGAAATCGTACTTTAAGACCTTTTTCTTTTAAATTTTCAAATGTATTTTTATACATTTTTGTACCTATTTTTCCCGCTGACCACACACCAGTACACCAACATTCTATACCTGCATAATCGTAATATATAACAAGATTTTTATAGTTGTTTTCTATGCAATAATTCATAGCAAATTCAGCAGCTTTTATTTCACCTGCAACATTTCTCATACTTACTAATTCTTTATCATCACCACCGAAACTTTCTTTTAAAATTATATTATCATCTTTTAAAATAACAACACCTGATCCATACTTTTTAACAGAATCTTCATAACTTCCATCTACATAAGCTACTATGTAATCTTCCCATAATTCTTCTTTTACTTCTTCTATTTTATAAACATAATCTTTTGCTTCATCAATTGTTTTAAAGCTTTTATACTCTGCTCCAGAGTATCCACTTATACTTTTTTGACACTCCGCCCAAGTACTAAATACACCTATATCTCTTCCTTTTCTAACTCCATAAAACTTAGCCATTTGTTATTTCCTTTCGTCTATTTTAATATTTCTTCCTTTTTTATTTTTAAAAACTGTGGTTTAATAGGGCTATCTTTGCTTAAAGTTTCTATTTTATATCCATTACTTTTAAGTGACTCTATAATTGTTTTCAACGCTTCAACTGTTGTAGTTTTTGCCGGAGCATCATGAAATAAAATAACTGGATACTTTTGATTTAAAGCTTCTGATAAAGTAGAAGATACAATAACTTCTACTTTTTCTGTAGACTTTGTAGCATCTTTAGAATCTACTGTCCAATCAAAATAGCTATAACCACTATCATTAATCTTCTTAGTTAACTTTTCCATAAATTCATTTTTACTACTATTAGAATACTTTCTATTTATTATATTATTAGATCCTCCTGGAAACCTAAACACATCTGTATTATATCCTGTAACTTCATATATGTATCTATTCAGCATTTCAACATCTTCCATAAAACTTTTTTCAGATTCGTATATTTTCTTATATTCGTGGGAGTAAGTGTGATTTCCTATTACATGTCCCTCTTCAACCATTCTAATATACATTTTTTTAGCAAAGTCAGATTTTCGTCCATTTACAAAAAAAGTTGCCTTAACATTTTCTTCTTTTAATATTTCTAAAATCCTCTCTGTATTTTTACTTGGTCCATCATCAAATGTTAAAAAAGCTACTTTCTTGTTTTCATCAGCTATATAATCTATTTTATCAGTTTCATTATTAAATGTTTCTACTTCTTTATTTTTAAAGCCACAAGAAACTAAAGAAATCATTATACATATTACTAAAAAATACCCTATAAGTTTTTTAAAGCCCCTCAATCTTCCCCCTCCTTAAACTTAAAAAGAAGGTTTATAACCTTCTTTTTATACATGCTTTATTATATTTTATTTTTGCCATATCCAATTATTCACATTTTTTAAAGCATTATTTACTTTTTCAACTTCTATATTTAATACTTCAGCTGTTTTTTTTCTAATATCTTCTTCTTTTATAATACCGTCTATATTTTTTTCTGACTCTTGTTTAAATATTTCACTATACATTCCTATTATATCTCTTTCATCTTTATTAGGTCTAAGCTTCCAATCAACACTATTTAGTTGATTAGAAACCTCCATTTTTTCATAATCTCCAGCACTTATACTTGCAGCTTTTGAAAAGTCTCCTTCAGGAGCTAATATATACTTTCCTAAAGGTGGCATAAAATCTCCACTTGATATATACTCTCCATCATAAACTAATATCTGTATAGCATTAAACTTATTTTCACTTTTCGCCTTATCTACTACTTCACTACACATTTTCTCTACATCCTTTTTAGTAGAGTTTTCACTAACATTTATAATATAACTATACATTTTTATATCACCAGCTGACATATCCTTTTTCTCTAGTATACTATACCCACTTTTAACTTGAGCATTATCACCGGTAGCTTTATTTTCCTCACTGGATTTATTACAGGAAACTAGTGTAAAAACAAATATTATCATTATAATAGCACTTATTTTTTTTAAAAGGTTCATTTTGATCTCTCCTTCTAGCTTAAATAACTTTTTACTTTAAACTTAATATTCCTCCATTAATACACACACTTAAAAGAAGCTTTTTAATTCCTAATTTCGAAAAATTTATTTCAATAGAATCATCTTCTATATTAAGAACAACTCCACTTCCAAAAGCTTTATGTATAACATTATCTCCTATTTTTATACCATAATCTACGGTATTTTTCTCAGAAGGATTTAAAATATTATTTACTTCTAATATAAATCTAGACTTTGAAAGTCTTTTATCATTTTTTTCCTTTGTGCTAACTATAGCTAAAAAGTTTTTTGCTCTAGTCATAGCTACATAAAATAATCTTCTTTCCTCTTCCATAAGTTTTGAGTTTCCCTTTTTTTCTTCTTCTATACTTTCATAGCTTGGTATTATACCTTCTATAGCATCTATTATATAAACCTTGTCATATTCTAATCCTTTTGATGAATGTATTGTAGATAAAGTTATATTAGATTTATTTTTATTAAAAGAAGATTCTGCTATTTTACTTTTAATATACTCTATAGTTTGAAAAAGTTCTTGTATACTTTCTAAGTCTCTTGATAAAGTTTTTAAAATGTCAAATATCTCATTTAAATTTTTATAACTATCTTCTTTAGAATAAGATTTATTTAAGTAGTCTAAATACATCATTTCGTTTTCAATATAATCTAAAGCAATATAAAGCTTTTTGTTTTTCAAGCTTTTTATTGAATTCATAAAATTTATAATAGACCTTCTATTGTAATCTTCTATTAAAGGATATCTTAAAAGTATTGTAAAAACCGATTCATCTTTATTATAATTTTTTTTTAAATACTCTATCATATTTTTTGATATATAACTATTTGTTTTAAAATATATTTTTTCTAAAGCTTCTATATCATTTTCATTGTTTGATAAATTAAAAAAATATTTAATATCACTTAAAATCCAGTGTTTAAAAAATCCCATTTTATTATCTCTAATATAAAATGGCATATTAAAATTCACTAGTTTATTAACTAATGGAATTGCTGATATGTTATTTCTATAAAGAATCCCTATAGAATCATTTTTATTTTCACTTATATTATTTATAATATAATCTAAACTTTCTTCTTCCTTTTCAAATGTTTGTACTTTAACATCTTCACCTAAAGGATTTTTAGTATATATATTTTTATCATATCTTTCTTTATTAGCCTTAATAAACTTATTTGTAAGTGTTACTATTTTTTCACTACTTCTAAAGTTTCTCTCCATATATAAAATACTAGATTTTTCATAAATGCTGCCAAACTTTTTTAACATACTAGGATAACTTCCTCTAAATCCATATATACTTTGATCATCATCAGCTACAAAAAATACATTGTTTTTACCTTTAGCTAAAAGCCATATTATGCCGTGTTGTATTCTTGATGTATCTTGTGCTTCATCACAAATAATATACTTATATCTTTCTCTATACTTTTTAAGTATTGTCTTATCCTTTTTAAGTATATTAAAAGCATATGTTAGCATATCATCATAGTCTATATATTTATTTTCTTTTTTAATACTTTCATATGCTATGTATATATTATAAAAATCTTTAATACCTGTTTTTAAGTTTTTAATTTCTTTTTCAGATAGCATCATGTTTTTAACATAACCTATATTTTTAATAATGTCCTCTAGTTTATCTTCTTGAACATATTCTTTATTTAAATTAAAGCAACATTGTTTTATTAATTTATGCTTATTTAAACTTCCTTTTTCCTCGTCTATAAATGTAAAACCTATATTATTTTTAACAGCATATTCATTAAGTATTGTATTTGCAAAACTATGTATAGTAGAAAACCTAGGCTTTCCCATATTCATACTTCCAAATAGATTAGTATACCTTTTATCCATATCTATAGCTGAAGCTTTTGAAAAAGTAAGTGCTAATATACTTTCAGGATTTACATTATTATGTATAAGGTTACCTATTCTCCCTACTACTACAGTGGTTTTACCACTTCCAGGAGCTGCTAAAAGAAGTAAGTTACCTTCTTTATGTACAACAGCCTTTTCTTGCTCTTTAGTATACTTTATATTAAAATTATTTGATAAATAGCCTAGTAGGCTGCTATCCCCCATTTTATCCCTCCTTTTTCACTTTTACTTGTAATTCTGTTAAAAACTCTTCCCTAATACTTGTTTCATGTATATCTATTTTACATATTTCTATAATATTCGAATCTAAACTATATCCTTTTTCTTTTACGAAATCAAGTATTTTCGGTATAAATATTTTATTTTTGCTATAGTCTCCTCTATACCTTACATATACATATTCTCCTTCTGGAATCAAAAAATCATATTCCTTATCATCTTCGTCAAGTTCTATAAAAACAGAACTATATGTGTTATACATTTTATTTTCTGCATTTTCAAGAGAAATAATTGACCCTATACTGTTATTACCAACTAAATATAGTTTATCTTCATGGTTTTTATTTAATTTTTTAAGTAAAAAGTCTATTTCCTCATCTTTTGAAACATTTTCTTCTATAAGTAAAGTTTTTCTAATTTTTATATGTTTAACACCTATTGAGTCTATGTTTTGATTAATTATACCTTCATTTAATGTTTCTATTCTTTTTCTTATATTTTCCTTATCTTTTAATAAATTTTCTATTTTTTCTTCTATTAATATTGTTTCTTCTTCTAATAATCCTTTAGTTGTATTTAAATCTCTATCATCTAAATAACTTTTTATTTTTTTCATAGAAAAATTTAGCTTTCTTAAATCTTTTATAACATTTAGCTTCCATATATCTCTTAAACTATATACCCTATATCCATTTTTATCTCTTTTAGGGCTTAGTATTCCTAGTTTTTCATAATATCTTAAAGAATCATTACCAATATTATATAAATTAGATATTTCACCTATTTTGTAATATTCTTTCATAATAATCTCCTAAAATTTATTTTAAACAAATTCCTTGACCTTAGTATTATACCAAGGTTTATACTTTTATCAAAGAGGTGATATTATGACAAAAAAATTTTTTAACTATGTTATTCCCTCTGTTATGGCAATGTGGGTTTTTTCCATATATACCATGGTAGATGGAATATTCGTAGGAAGAGGTGTAGGGCCTACAGCACTTGCAGCAGTAAATATATCAATGCCTTTTATAAATTTTATATTTGCTATTTCTCTTTTACTTACAACAGGTACATCTACTCTTGTTGCTATAAAGCTTGGTCAAGGTGATAAGCAAGAAGCTTCTAAACTATTTTCAATGAATATAATGCTTCTTATATTTATTTCTCTTGGAATAATGTTTTTATCACTAATAAATTTAGATTCTCTTGCAAGATTTTTAGGAGCTACTGATGTAACTATAGAGTATGTTAAAGATTACTTAGGAATCATTATATGGTTTAGTATATTTTTTATAGTCTCATATTCTCTAGAAGTGTTAGTAAAAACAGATGGATCTCCAAACCTTGCAACTATAGGAGTTATTATAGCAGCTATAATAAACATAATACTTGACTATATATTTGTTATAAAGCTTGACTATGGAATTAAAGGAGCCGCTTATGCTACTGGAATATCTCAAATGCTTTCTATAATAATATTTTTAGTTCATTTTACAGGAAAAAAATCTACTTTAAAATTTACAGCATTTAAATTTAACCTAAGCATTATTAAGAGAATTTCTATTATAGGGGTACCTGACTGTATAACTGAGTTTTCTGCTGGTATAATAGTTTTTTTATTTAACCAAATATTATTATCAACATTAGGGGAACAAGGAGTTGTTACTTATACAGTTATTTCCTATGTTAATACAATAGTTATAATGACAATGATTGGTATATGTCAAGGAATGCAACCACTTGTAAGTTTTTATTACGGAAAAAATGATAATAAAAGTGTAAATTATTTATTTACTTTATCATTAAAAACAATAATTTTTGTTTCTATTTTTATATTTTTAATTAGTATATCCCTTGCTAAATATATAGTAGCTGCATTTATCTCTCCTTTAGAGTCTACACTTTATCTTTACTCAGTTAATGCATTTAAAATATTCTCTATTTCATTTTTAATACTAGGTATAAATATACTTATATCTAGCTTTTATGTAGCTATTGAAAAACCTAAATATTCAATGATAATTTCTCTTTCTAGAGGTCTTTTTGTAATAGCAATTTCATCTGTATTTATGACATACTTATTTGGTGATACTGGAACATGGATATCTTCTTTTGTATCAGAGGTAATATGTCTTGCTTTATCTTTTATATTAATTAAAAAATATTTTAAATCAAATAGTATAAAGCTTAAAAAGAGTCAATGCTAAATTTAGCATTGACTCTTTTAATCTTCTTTTAAAATATATAAAAGTCTAATAACTTGTATGTACATCCATATTAATGTAGTTATAATTCCAAATGCACCTATCCACTCTATTTTTTTAGATGCTCCATTATATACTATTGAATTAAGATAATCAAAATCTATTATAAAATTTAAAGCTGCAATGATAATTATAAATATACTTACTCCTATTCCTATTGGAGTAGATGTGTGAAGAAAAGGTAGATTAATTCCAAATAAAGATAATATTAAATTTAATAAATAAACTATACCAATTCCAAATGTAGCTGCAAATACTCCTTTTTTAAATCTTCCTGTTGCTTTTATAATTTTAGATTTATACAAAATTAACATTCCTATTAATATAGATAGTGTTATTAGTACTGCTTGAATTACTATTCCATTATAAACATATGAAAACTTAGCAGATATTCCACCTAAAAATAGTCCTTCAAACAAAGCGTACAAGGAAACAGTAAAAGGTGCAATACTAGGAATAAATGAAGTTAACAAAGCAAAAATAAAGCCTCCTATTAAACCTAGCCACATAAAAAATGATACATCATTTGAAAAGTTAATATATTTAATCCATGTAAATGATGCACCAAGTATAGTTAAAAAAATCAAAAACATTATTTTATTTAAAATACCATTAAATGTAGCAAGACCTGTTCCATCTATTTTTCTTGCAAATTTCAAAATCGGATTGCTACTTTGTAAATTTTTCAAATAATCAACTCCTTAACTTTATTTTTTCATATACATAGTTTTTTATACAATAAAAAAACACTACTTATAAAGTAGTGCTTAAAGCAATTTAATTAAGTAAGCCGATAAGCCGAGTTCTGTCGTGAATGATCATCTATCTAGGCCTAATGTTACCATTAGGCTCAAGCGACACTACCCGGGGACGTGTCGGGCCAACACATAATGTCCCCCTATTCGGTCTTGCTCCAAGTGGGGTTTACATAGCCGATTAGTCACCTAACCGCTGGTGAGCTCTTACCTCACCTTTCCACCCTTACCTACAAAGTAGGCGGTATATCTCTGTTGCACTATCCTTAGAGTCGCCTCCACTGGGAGTTACCCAGCACCCTGCCCTATGGAGCTCGGACTTTCCTCTCCTTCTAAAAGAAGCAGCGATCATTTAGCTTACTTAAGTAAAAACTATTTAATTAAAAATACTAATATAGTTTATCATATAAAAATTACTTTGTAAATAAATTATATTATTTTTAATGGATTTTCTTCAACTTTACTTGTTTTTATTATAACATCTTGAACTTTACTACTTAAAAATTCCTTAAAACTTTCTTTAAATATTATTTCAGATGCAAAATGCGTAAGGTCTACTATATTGATTCCCATATTAGAATA
Source organism: Bacillota bacterium (assembly GCA_023389275.1). Taxonomy (GTDB): domain Bacteria; phylum Bacillota; class Clostridia; order Clostridiales; family Caloramatoraceae; genus Clostridium_AB. Next base: position 25,014 of record JAEWEN010000077.1, on the reverse strand, counting down.
ATCTAGTGCAGCATGGTGCTTTACATCTCCTGTAATTAAACAATCACAATTTTTATTTAAAGCCTCATTTAAAAAGTCAGTTCCACTTCCACCTACTACAGCTACCTTTTTAATATTTTTATTTAAATCTCCAGAAACAATAATATTTTTCATTTTAAACTTTCTCTTTAAGTCATTACAAAAATCAATAAATGTTTTATGATTTTTTAAATAACCAATTCTACCAATAGAATTTTCTTCATCACTAAATTTTTCTACATTTAAAAGTTCTATTTTCTCACATAGTAAATCATTCATACCATTATTTGCACAGTCAAAATTAGTATGAGCCGCATAAACACATATATTGTTTTTTATTAACTTTAAAACTAAATTTCCTATATAAGAATTATTAGTAATGTTTTTTAATCCTTTAAAAATTAAAGGATGGTGAGATACTATCATATCTATATTGTTTAATATAGCCTCATCGATTACCTTTTCTGTTATTTCAAGAGATATTAATATCTTATTAATATCTTTATTATAATCTCCTATTAACAGTCCAACATTATCAAAGCCCTCAGCATATTCTTTTGGAAAATCTATTTCTATAATGCTACATATATCTTTACACTTCATTTTCCATCACCTCTTTAAACTCTCTTAAAAGGTTTTTAAGGTAGTTACACCTTTCTTTGTCACTTGCTTTTTCTGTAAATTTTATTATTTTTTCAATAGACTCTATTTTACTTTTAATGTACCCTTTAAAGTCTTCACCTTTTTCTGTAAATTTTCTTCCTATGTAATAATCTACTTCCTTCTCATAAGCAGCATCTTCACCTTTTGAAACCTTTATAGTATGATAATATTTTTCAGCATCGTATACTATATCTTCTTTTATAATTTTAAATCCTTTATTATAAAGATATTTTCTTAAAACCTCTTGATGCTGAGCTGGTTGAAGTACCATATAATCTAAATTTTCAGCTATATTATAAGAGCTTTCTATAATATCTGCTATAAGATTTCCTCCCATGCCTGCTATAATTGCTATATTAACTTCATTTTCTTTTAAAGTTTCAAATCCAGCTCCTAATCTTATATCTATTCCTTTTTGTATATTATGTTCTTTTATATTTTTCTTTAGAATCTCTATAGGGCCTTTATTTATATCACTTGCTATTACATAGTTACATATATTATTTTTAATTAAATATATAGGTATATATCCATGATCTGTACCTATATCTGCAACTATTTTATTTTTTTCTATTAAATCCACTATAGAGCTTAATCTTTTAGACAGTTCCATTTGTATCTCCTTATTTCGGAATAATAGGTAAGGTTTTTACAAACTTATAAAATCCTTTTGAATCCGATATTTTATATGCTAAAGGTTTTTCATCTACTCTATTTATAATATTATCTTCTACTAGATAAGTTTTAATTCCAATACTAGAAGCTATTAAATCCTCTTGAACATCATTTCCTACCATAATACAATCTTTTGCATCTTTAGAAATAATATTTAATATTTGAGAATAATATTTTGGATTAGGTTTGCAAAAATTCATTTTTTCAATAGAAGTGATAAGTATAAAATCATTTGGGTCAAGTCCTGCCCACTTTATCCTCTGTTTAACAGCATTTTCTGGAAACAAAGGATTTGTTGCTACTACTAAATTATAATTTTTCTTTTTAAGCATATCTACAGACTTTATCATGTATTTAGACTTTGAATACATTCCCTCTATTTTCGTATACTCATTATCATAAAATGCATTAATATGAGCATAAATATTATTCATATCTTTTCCTGACATTTCTCTAAATGTTTCTATAAAAACTTCTTCATTTGTTTTTTCCTCATCTTCACTTTTTATAGCAGCTATAATTGAATTATTCATATGATTGTAAAAATCTTCTGTAGTAAAAGTATCCAAAAATCTTGGATAAAGCTTTTCCATATAAACTTTCATAAATTCATTTGCATCAATATTTAAAAGAGTACCATCTAAATCAAATAATATAGTATTCATATATCCCCCTTAAAAATAAATTTTAAAAACCTACACATATGTGTAGGTTTATATTAGTCTAAATAATCCTTTAGTTTTTTACTTCTTGTTGGATGTTTAAGCTTTCTTAAAGCTTTTGCTTCTATTTGTCTTATTCTCTCTCTAGTTACTTTAAATTCTTTACCTACTTCTTCAAGAGTTCTAGCTCTTCCATCATCTAAACCAAATCTAAGTCTTAATACTTTTTCTTCTCTTGGAGTTAAAGTATCTAAAACTTCCATTAACTGCTCCTTTAACATTGTATAAGCAGCTGCTTCAGCAGGTGCTAAAGCATCTTCATCTGGAATAAAGTCTCCAAGATGGCTATCTTCCTCTTCCCCTATTGGTGTTTCAAGAGATACAGGTTCTTGTGCAATTTTCATTATTTCACGAACCTTTTCAACTTCCATATTCATTTCTTTTGCAACTTCTTCTGGTGATGGGTTACGCCCTAAATCTTGAAGTAGTTGTCTTTCTATTCTTATAAGCTTATTAATTGTCTCTACCATATGAACAGGTATTCTAATTGTTCTTGCTTGATCTGCTATAGCTCTTGTAATCGCCTGTCTTATCCACCAAGTAGCATATGTTGAAAACTTATATCCTTTTCTATAGTCAAATTTTTCAACTGCTTTTAAAAGACCTAAGTTTCCTTCTTGTATAAGGTCAAGGAATAACATTCCACGACCTACATATCTTTTTGCAATACTTACAACAAGTCTAAGGTTCGCCTCTGCTAATTTCTTTTTAGCTTCTTGATCTCCCTCTTCTATTCTTTGAGCCAGACTAGTTTCATCATCTGCTGATAAAAGTGGAACTTTTCCTATTTCTTTTAAGTACATTCTAACAGGGTCATCAATACTTATTCCCTCTGGTATACTTAAGTCATCTTCTAAAAGTTCATTTGTTGATATATCATCACCATCATTTATAACTTCTACACCGAAAGACTCTAATATTTCATATACCTTTTCAATTTGCTCAGGTGTAAGTTCAACATCTTCTAAGATATCCATTATCTCTTTATATGTTAAAACTCCTGATTTTTTTCCTTTCTCCATTAATTGCATCACTATAGCTTTTTCCGCACCTGTATTTTTTACATCATTTTTCAAGTGAGCAACCTCCTTTCAAACCGCTACAGCATATCAAGCTGCCTTTGAAGTGAAACTAATTCATTAAAATATTCTAATGTTTTTTGACTTTCACCGTTTTTTTCATATTTTTTAATTTGGATTTTAATATTTTTTATTTTTTCTTCCATGTTATACTTTTTAATAGTTCTTATATAATCCTCAACTAAATCATTGTTAACATCATCAGGGATTTCTTTATTAAAAATAGTTGATATATCCTTTATATCTTCACTATTTGAAAAAAACGATAATATTTTGTTAGGTACAATATCCTCATTATTTTCTATTTTATTATAAATGTAGTTAGCTACAATTTTATAAGATGAAGTTATAAATTCTTCTGTACTTATTCTTTCCCTTATATACTCAAAGTAATCCTTAGATTTTAAAGAAAGTATAAGTAGCATTTCCTCAGCTTTTTTAAAAGCTGGTTGAACCTTAAAAATATTTGTATTTTGCTTACCTTGAGATATATTTTTATTACCTTTTATTCGTTTTATATCTTCAATTATACTTTCCTCTGATATACCTAACTCTTCAGACAACTTTTTTCCATAATATTGAATTTCAGTTTCAGTACTTAAACTACTTAATATTTTAACAACTTTTTTAATAAATTTTAAGGTATCTTCTCTACTATACAAATCCATTTCTTCTCTAACTAAGTGGATTTTATAATCAATTATAGGTAGAGAGTTTGCAATTAAATTTTTGAATGCCTTTATACCATTTATCTTAATAAACTCATCTGGATCCTTTCCTTTTGGTATAATAATAACTTTAACAAAACAACCTGCCTCTTCTAAAACTTCCATTCCTCTTATTGTTGCAGCTTTTCCAGCTACATCTGAATCATAGCAAACATAAACATTTTTTGTATATTTTTTAATTAGTTTTGCTTGGCTTTCTGTAAGAGCAGTTCCTAGAGATGCAACTACGTTTGTTATTCCTGCTTGATAAAGAGATATACAATCCATATATCCTTCTACGATTATTATACTTTCAGGAACCTTATCTTTTATTGCAAAGTTAAGTCCATATAAATTAGTCCCTTTTAAAAATACATCAGTTTCAGGTGAGTTTAAATATTTTGGTTTTTGATTATCAAGAACTCTTCCCCCAAATCCAATAACACGTCCTCTATAATCAAACACTGGGAACATAATCCTATTTCTAAATCTATCATAGGTACCTTTTTTCCCTTCAATAATAAGTCCTGCTTTAAGCATAATATCCTTTGAGTATCCTTTTTTCAAAAGATAATTTTCAAGACCATTCCAATTATTTAAGCTATATCCAAGACCAAATCTTTTAATTGTTTTTTCTTCTACTTTTCTTGAAGTTAAATAATTGTATGATGTTTTATTATTAAAAATATTATTAAAAAAATACCTCGCAGCTTCTGTATTAACTTTATACATTTGCTCTTTTAATTTAAAACTTTTACTTTGAGTATTTTCCTTTTTATTTTCTATAGAAACTCCTATTCTGTCACCTAAAAACTTAATTGCATCTAAAAATTCTACATTTTTTATTTTCATAATGAAACCTAAAACATTTCCTGATGCTCCACAACCAAAACAGTGATAAAGCTGTTTTTCTCTTGATACACTAAGAGATGGTCCTTTATCTAGGTGAAATGGGCAAACACCCATAAAGTTTTTTCCTGAATTTTTTAAGGATACATACTCTGAAATAACGTCTACTATGTCGTTTTCTTGTATAATTTTATCTATTAGTTCTTCGGGAATACGCCCCATAACATCACCTGTTGCATTTATTTTTCTATACTACATATTTTCTACACTATTCTCATTTTTCCTTCTTATATTGTAATGTTCCCTAGTAATATATATAATATTTATTTATAGAGGCTCAAAAATAATGCACAGAATATTTAAATTCGACATTTACTTAGTTTCTCCTTCTTATTATTACAAATATTTTAATATATTTTTCGCCAAGGTGAAGGCACAAAAATATTTAGATACTCAGATATTGCATATCTATCTGTCATACCAGCTATGTAATCACAAACTGCTGTTTCTATTCCCCATCTTTCTACACCTTTATAAAACTCTTTTGGCATTTTTTCTGGATATTTAATATAATAATTATACATTTCTTTTACCATATTCATAGCCTTATTTTCCTCATCTTTTGCCTTAGAGCCTACATATACTTTATCAAATAAAAATTTTCTAAGACTCCACGTAGCTTCTCCAACTTCACCACAAAAATCTAACTCTCCATTTTTTTCACAGTTAGAAATTACATTAGTTATCATATTATTAATTCTTTCTGAATGGCCAGTTCCAAGGACTTTTAAACATTCTTTAGGAAGATCGTCTATACATAAAACTCCAGCTCTAATAGCATCATCTATATCATGATTTATATATGCTATTTTATCTGCAACTCTAACTGATCTACCTTCATATGTTTTAGCTTTTTTACTAGAGGAATGACATAGTATGCCATCTTTTACTTCATAGGTTAGATTTAATCCTTCTCCTCTTTCTAAATACTCAACTACTCTTAAACTTTGTACATAGTGTCTAAATCCTTTTTTTGAAACCTCATCTAGTATTCTCTCTCCTGTATGACCAAATGGAGTATGCCCTAAATCATGTGCTAAAGATATAGCTTCTGTTAAATCTTCATTTAATCTAAGTGATCTTGATATGGTTCTTGCAATTTGTGATACTTCTAATGTGTGAGTTAATCTTGTTCTATAATGATCTCCTTCTGGAGATATAAATACCTGTGTTTTATGCTTTAGTCTTCTAAATGCTTTTGAATGAATAATTCTATCTCTATCTCTTTGAAATTCCGTTCTTATTTTACACTTTTTTTCTTCTTTTCTTCTACCTTTACTTTCACTACTAAACATAGCAATTGAAGATAAAAATAAAGGTTCCACCTTTTCATATCTTTCTCTAATATCCAAAATAATCACCACTTTACAACATGTTTACTAAGTGTATATACAATATGTATTTATTAAATCCTTCTTTTTAGTATAAATTATTAATTTAAATGTTGCTTTTACTATAATATTTTCTTTTTATAGAAATTTTATTCAATAAAATATTATTTTTGTTATAATTATGTAACTGTTTTCATATATTTTAAATAGCACATTATTCGAGGTGATAAAATGAGCCCTTCTAAAGAAATTGTACAAAAAGAATTTATGTCCCACAAAGAACTTAAAAGTAATGTATTATCTCAATATAAAATTAAAATTAATAGTATTGAAAATATCAAATTCAAAAACACAGACAAACAGCGTGCTGTTTATAAAATATATACAAATAAAGGAACTAAATGCTTAAAAAAAGTTTACTTTGATAAACATACACTACTTTTTATATATTCAACAATAGAATGGTTAAATATGAAAAACATTAAATGTCCAAGACTTATTCCTGCGAAAGATGGAACAAGATATGTAGAGTATAAAAGTCATGTTTTCATACTTACAGATTGGATTGATGGGCGAAAATGTTCATATGATAATTTAGATGATATTCTTATAGCTGCAAAAAATTTAGGAAATCTTCATAAATCATCATTTGGTTTCACCCCTATAACTAATAGTTTTCTTAGGGTATCCTCTACTGATTATTACGATAGCTATAGCAAACACTTAAATCACTTGTCAAATATATTTAATAAAGCTTATGTAATAAACGATGACTTTTCAAAAAAATTTATAGCAAGCTATGACTATAACATACGTCAAGCTAAAGAAAGTGTAGATATTCTTTCTTCTTTAGATTTTAGCAAAAATTTTGGTGATAATGTCAGTAGATTTTCTATTTGTCATTTAGACTATGTTAATAAAAATCTTATTTTTTCTAAAAATGGCCTTTATATTATTGATTTTGATAATACAAAAATGGACTATCCTGTTCATGATATTGTTTATTTCTTTAAAAGAATACTTAGAAGAAGAAATACTCTTTGGGATTTTAATATCTTTGAAAAAGCTCTTAACTCCTATGAAAGCAGTAGGTCTTTAAGTTGTAATGAACATTTATTTATTTTAGCAGCTTTAAAATTTCCTCAAAAGTTTTGGAAATTATCACGTGATTATTATAAAAATAAATCAATTATTTCAAACCCTATAAAACAAATAGATACTTTATCCTCTCAAGAAAAATCACATGAAAATTTTTGCAGATTATATAAAGAATATATAGAAGAAAGATTTAACATAAAATTATAATAAAAAAGATGTAGGTTTTTCCTACATCTTTTTTATATATTATCTTGGCTTTTAATGTTCTCAATTACACCATCTTTCATATATATAGTCTTTTTACCATACTTAGATGAATCTAAAGAATGTGTTACTTGTATAATAGTAATTTTATTATGACGATTTATCCTTTTAAATAACTCCATAATCTTTGTACCTGATTTGCTGTCAAGATTTCCAATAGGCTCATCAGCTAATATAACATCTGGCTGTGCTATTAATGAACGTGCAATAGCTACTCTTTGCTGTTGTCCACCTGAAAGTTCTCTTGGAGTAAAGTTCTCTCTTTTTTTCAGATCTACAATATCTAGTATTTCATCTAACTGATTTTTATAGTCAGATGGTTTTTTCCCATCCATAATAATTGGAAGAAGTATATTTTCCTTTACTGTAAGATTATGAACTAAATTATAAAATTGAAATACAAATCCAATATTTCTCCTACGAATAACACTTTTTTCTTTATCATTCATATTTTCAATATTTTTACCATATAATAGAATTTCTCCACTTGTAGGAAAATCTAGTCCTCCTAAAAGATATAACAAAGTACTTTTTCCACATCCTGAAGGTCCCATTATAGATATAAACTCACCTTTTTCAACTGATAAATTAATATTCTTTAATACAGGTATTTTTTGACTCTCTGAAACAAACTCCTTACACAAGTTTTTTGTTGTAATTATGTTATTCATATTTTAGCTCCTTTACAATATTTATTTTTTGCAATTTCATAATAGGAAAAAGAGCAGTAACTAAAAGAATAAAAAATGTACATAATAAAATAATAAATAAAAATTGAATATCCAGTTGATAAGGAATTGCTAACCCTACTCTATTTAACATTTTAGGTAAAAATTTTATCAGTACTAAACTTGAAATATAACTTGTAATAAAAATAACTATATATGAAAAAATTGTTTCCCACAGTAGCATATTTATAAGCTGCTTTTTACTCATACATATACTATAAAGACAGGCGTACTCTTTTTTTCGTTGAATAAATGATACTATCAGATTACTACTAATTCCAAGCATTACAATAAACCCTCCTAAAATTACTGAAAAAATCATTATTTTAAATATAGTGTTTATTGTGTCAACTTGTTCCATAACAAAATCGTAAAAGGTCATTACATTAATTTCTGTATCTATATATTGCTTCGCAATATTATTTGATATTTCCACCGAATCATTTAATGGCTTCATTAATAAAAAATCATCTATTGATACTCTAGAAAAATCTTTTTTATTACTTTTAGACACAAAATTACTATAAGCATTTGTTCTAATCTGCACTCTAGAAGGTACAGAATTAATTAATTTCCTATATGTTTCCTTACTTATTGCAGCAGCAGCCCTATCTGTAGTTACTTTGGAACTATCCCAAAAGCCTATAATAGTAAAATCTCCAATTTTATTATTATGTTGTGTATCATTATACAAAGCTACTGTATCTCCTAAATTTAATCCAAATATCTTTTTTTGATACTTATCAATAACAATTCCATTTGAAATACTATGTAATTTTTTATCAAAATTATCTCCATCATATTCAAATCCATTAATGAAAGACTTTATCTCATTAAAACTTTCTATTCCGTATACCATAACAGGGACTTTTTCCTTATTAAAGCTTCCATTAACAATGGTTTCATAGGAATCTCGAGCATTATCTATTCCTTTAAAACTTTTTAGTTCTGTAGCATTAACATTTTTATCTCCCTTTGGTAGCACAATAATATCATGATTAAATATTACTGTAGAAGATACTGCAAAAGCCCCAATAGAATTTACCATAGTAGTAATTAATATAATAATTGGAATTATAATTACAATCATAGTTGTATTTCCCCTAAGGATTTTATTGCTTTTAAGGTTTTTAATTCCAAGTAAACTACTTCCACTTATAAAATTATGTAGTGTATATTCACAAAGCTTAGAAAACATAGATAGTATAAACTTCATTAATAGTCCAAGGCCTACTATAAAACTAATAATTGTTAAAAATCCAATAGCTACATTATCTTTTTTATTAAAAATATATAAAAATATAGACATAGTGATTAATATAAAAGCTAGACATGTATTTTTTTTAGACTCTTTTAAAGAATGCGACTCTGTTTTTAATATAATATCCTTTAATGGTTTTGAAGCTACTTTTTTTATTTTAAAAAGAGAAACTATAGATGGTAAAAACAAACCTACACAAATCGCTACTATAATATATATACCTCTAAACTGTATCTTAGCACTTACACCAAATTCTTTATACTTATTAAATAAATCTGCAACCATAGGTAAAAAAGCAAATGCAATACTAATTCCTATAGTCGCTCCTATAATACCATAGGATAAAAACTCAACAAGTAGGATCTTAGTTATTTTTCCCTTGTCTGCACCAATACTTCTAAATATACCAACACTTTGAATTCTATCGTACATAATTATTTTTACAAGAGAGGATAATATATATGCCCCTATTAAAACAACAATAACAATTACTACTAACATAGCTGTATTGATTTGATTAATTGATGTATGCATAGAATCTAGTTCTTCACCTTGCAAAACTTTTAACCCTGAGTTTTGCTTTTTGATTTTTGCTATTGAATCTTGTATATTAGCATCATCTTTTAACTTTATTCTTGTTTTACTTATCTTATTATTAGATTTAATAATTTTATTTACATCATCAGTATTAAGAAGAATTTGAAAATTTCCCTTTTCTTCATAAAATGTTCTATCTGATTTTGCAATTTCAGCAATAGTATATTTATAGATATTTTTCTTTATATCAACTAATATTGTATCCCCCTTAGATAAGCCATACTTCTTAGCTGATCTTTGGCTAATAATACATTCATTAGATCCTAATTGAACATTATTAGTGTTATCTAGCATTCCAACAGAATCCATATTTATATATTCATCAATATTCATACCGATAATAATTACTTTAATAGAACTATTATTAAAAGTATACTTACCAGATAAGTCTATAACATCGGATCTTTTTTCTACAGCAATACCATTAAGATTAATGTCTTCTTTTGTGTACAACTCTTTATCATTACCTTTAGTAATAATAATCTGTGCTTGACCTGATGATCCATTAAAAGTTTTGTTATATGTGTCTGTAACAATATCCTGAAGACTAAGTGCAGTGAAAGTAACAAATGTAGATAAGGTTACAACCAAAACCATAATTATACTACGAAATTTATTTTCCCAAATATTTCTTAAAATATGTTTTAAAACAATAATCATTAAATACCCCCTTATTATATTTATCCATATTTTACCATATAATGTTTATTCTACAAAATAAAAATACTTTTATATTTTTACATAAAAAAATAAAGGTATAAGAACTTAAAATCTAATCGATATTAAATCCTTATACCTTTTAATATTTTTTATAATATTTATCTAAAACATTTATTTATTATCTTGGATTTTTAACCTCTGCTTGTGCAGCTGCAAGTCTTGCTATAGGAACTCTAAATGGTGAACAAGATACATATTGTAGTCCAATATTATGGAAGAATTCTACAGATGAAGGATCTCCACCATGCTCTCCACATATACCAAGCTTAATATCTGGTCTTGTAGTACGTCCTAATTTTGCTGCCATATCTACTAATTTACCAACACCTGTTTGGTCTAGTTTTTGGAATGGGTCAAAATCATATACTTTTTTATCATAGTAATCTTTTAAGAATCTACCTGCATCATCTCTTGAGAATCCAAATGTCATTTGTGTTAAGTCATTTGTACCAAATGAGAAGAATTCAGCTTCCTTAGCTATTTCATCTGCTGTAAGTGCAGCTCTTGGTATCTCAATCATAGTTCCAACCATGTATTTAAGATCTACACCTTTTTCTTTAATAACAGCATCTGCAGTAGATGTTACAACTGATTTTACATACTCAAGTTCTTTAACTTCTCCAACTAGAGGAATCATTATTTCTGGTACTATATCGTATCCTTTAGCTGATTTAACTTCTATTGCAGCTTCAATAATAGCTCTTGTTTGCATTTCAGCTATTTCTGGATAAGTAACAGCAAGTCTACATCCTCTATGTCCCATCATTGGGTTAAACTCATGTAAATCATCAATTGTTCCTTTAAGGTCTTCATAGCTTATACCCATTTGATCAGCAAGAGATTTTATATCCTCTTCATTTTGAGGTAAAAACTCATGTAGTGGTGGGTCTAGAAGTCTTACTGTAACAGGAAGATTTTTCATAGCTTCATATATTTCTATAAAGTCTCCTCTTTGGATAGGAAGCAGTTTATCTAATGCTTCTTTTCTTTGCTCTTGATTTTTAGAAACTATCATTTGACGTACAGCTGGTATTCTATCTTCTTCAAAGAACATATGCTCTGTTCTACAAAGTCCAATTCCCTCTGCTCCAAATTTTATAGCTTGCTCTGCATCTCTTTTATTGTCTGCATTAGTTCTGATTTTAAGTTTTCTTATTTCATCAGCCCATGCCATAAATGTTCCAAAGTATCCTGTTATTTCAGGTTCTACTGTTTTTATTTCATTTGCATATACTTTACCTGTAGTTCCATCTAAAGATATATATTCGCCTTCTTTTATAGTAATATTACCTACAGCAAAATATTTTTCAGCTTCATTTATTTTTAAAGCACCGCATCCTGCAACACAGCATTTACCCATACCTCTTGCAACTACTGCAGCATGTGAAGTCATTCCTCCTCTAGCAGTTAAAATACCTTCTGATGCTATCATACCTTCAATATCTTCTGGAGATGTTTCAGCTCTTACTAAAACAACTTTCTCTCCAAGTGCTCTATGATTTTTAGCTTCTTCAGCTGTAAAGTAAACTCTACCACATGCAGCTCCTGGTGATGCTGGAAGTCCTATTGCACACTCTTTAGATGCTTTTAAATCTTTTTCATCAAACATAGGATGTAAAAGTTGGTCTAACTGTTTTGGATCTACTTTTAAAACTGCTTCTTCTTTTGTTATAAGACCTTCTTCAACCATATCTACAGCTATTTTTAAAGCTGCTGGTGCAGTTCTTTTACCATTTCTTGTTTGAAGGAAATATAGTTTACCTTGTTCTATTGTAAACTCCATATCCTGCATATCTTTATAATGATTTTCTAGAGTATTTGCTATTTCCATAAATTGATCATAACACTCTGGCATAACATCTTTTAAAGTTGCTATGTCTTGTGGAGTTCTTATTCCTGCAACAACATCTTCACCTTGTGCATTCATAAGGTATTCTCCAAATACTTTTCTCTCTCCATTAGCTGGATTTCTTGTAAATGCTACTCCTGTTCCAGAAGTTTCACCCATATTACCAAATACCATTTGTTGAACGTTTACAGCTGTTCCCCATGAACTTGGAATATCATGAAGTTTTCTATAAACATTTGCTCTTGGGTTATCCCATGAACGGAAAACTGCTTTTACTGACTCAAGTAATTGAACTTTTGGATCAACAGGGAATTCTTTACCCATTTCACTTAAATAAAATTCCTTATATCTTTTAACAACTTCTTTTAAGTTTTCAGAAGTAAGATCAGTATCAAACTCTGCTCCAACCTCTTCTTTTATGTCTTCTAATATACCTTCAAAATTATTTTTATCTAGTTCCATAACAACGTCACTAAACATTTGAATAAATCTTCTATAGCTATCATAAGCAAATCTTTCATTACCTGTTAACTTAGCAAGACCTTCAACAGTTTCATCATTAAGACCAAGATTTAATATAGTATCCATCATACCTGGCATTGATGCTCTTGCACCTGAACGAACTGATACTAATAAAGGATTTTTTGAATCCCCTAGTTTTTTACCAGTTATTTCTTCAAGCTTAGCTAAATTTTTAAAGATTTCTTCTACAATAGAATCATTTATCATTTTTCCATCTTCATAATATTTAGTACAAGCTTCTGTAGTTACAGTAAAACCTTGTGGTACAGGTAGTCCTATATTTGTCATTTCAGCAAGGTTAGCTCCCTTACCCCCTAAAAGATTTTTCATACTAGCATTACCTTCGCTAAATAAATAAACGAATTTATTAGAATTACTCATTAATACAAACCCCCTGTTTAAATGTCAGTATATACCCCTTTTATATAATATCCCTATTTTTAATTAGAACCTAATTTAACAAACAATTTTGTAATATTAGTTTTAGAAACCTTACCTGTTATTTTATATTGTTCTTTTCCGTCTTCATCTTTGACTTTCTCAACAACTGGTAAGCTATCTACTTGATGTTCTATTATTTTTTTAGCAGCTTCATAAGCTGTATCACTGTCTTCAACCGTAATTATATTAGGCATTCTAGTCATTATTATCCCTACTGGAACCCTATGAATATCAGTGTTTCCAAGAGCAATTTTCAGAAAATCCTTTCTTGAAACAGCTCCTGTTATATATCCATTATTTTCTATGAACATTGTTCCTGCGTCTGCCAAAAACAATTGTACAATAGCATCATAAAGATTAGTATCTTCATTTACTACTGTTGGAGAAGATTTTATTTCACCAACAGTTATTTCCTTTATATAATCATAAACAATGCTATTTCCCTTTTTGTTAGAATAAAGGTATCCAACCTTAGGTCTAGCTTCAAGTATTCCTGTCATAGTAAGTATAGCAAGATCTGGTCTTAAAGCCGCTCTTGTAACACTTAATCTTTCCGCCAATTGTTCACTTGTTATAGGTTGATGTTCTTTTACTAATTCTATTATTTCTTCTTGGCGCTTAGAAAGTTTAATATCAATCACCTTCTTTGTGTCTCTTTATGCTATCATCTACTTAATTATTATATATTAATTATACAAATTTAGTGACTTATTTGCAACATATTTATGCTATTTTCACTATAAATAATATACTTTTTATTATTTTGCTACATTAATTAAATAAATATACATGGATATTTCCACTTTTATGTACCACATTTAAAAATATGTTATATTTTAGGAAACTAGAATTTATCTAATTCCCTAAAAATATATTGTATTATTCCTCTTTTGTTACATCACGTTTTATCTCAATCATTTTTTCTTCTGTTTCATTTACAATATTGTTTCCTTTTTCCTTAGCTACTTTAACAATATCCTCTGTTTTTTCCATAGCTTTTTCAGCTTTTTGTTTAGCTATTTTAGTAAAGCTATCTAGTTTCCCTTTAAATCCACTAGATTTCTTCTTAATTATATTAGTTAAAACCTCAACTTCTCCATTTGGTCGTTCTACTTCTATTTTTAAATCTGCAACAATAGCAGTTACAGCTCCTATTGCAAGTATAGGAGTATAAATAACTGATATAGCCCCAGCTGCTACTCCTGCTGTAACTGGAATATCTATTAAAATCTTTTCCCCTTTTTTTATCTTAATTCGATTAACATTTCCTTTTTCAATAATTCCCTTTACAGTCTCAAGTAAATCATTTCCCTTTTCTGAAAAAGATTCTGAAAATCCTTTTTTATTTTGCTCCATATATATAAGAGTTTCTACTAAATCCCCACCATTTTCATCTAAAGCTTCTTTTGCTTCCTCATAGCTTACCCCAAATCTTTGTCTTACTATATCTATTTTTTCTAAAGTAGTTTCTTCCATATTAAATCACTCCTTAAATTAATCTTAAGAAAGAGTTTTTAAAAGCTGAAGACTTTTAAAGTCTCTTTCTATATAATTTCTTATATAAAATGTAATTATACTTTGAACACTATTTAGTGTTTTAAAGTTAACATTTAGTGTATTAATATTTTCTAACTTTATATTTCTTATATCCTGCAAAAATTTGGTTTCGTCTTTACTTAAAAGCAGATCATTTTCTTTGTTGCAATTTTTGCAAATTATTCCTCCACTTGGTGTAGAAAAAACAAAAGGTCCTTCTGTACTTTTACAATTAATACACTTTAAAACCTCAGGCATAAATCCAGCAATTGATATTGCCTTAAAATCAAATACAACTTTCAAAAGTGGCAATGATCCTTCATTGTGTAAAAGTATATATAAAGTTTTTAATGTTAACGCAAGCATTTGTATATTTTTCATATCTTTTTCGACTAAAGAATCAACTAGCTCTAAAAAATAACTTCCATAAGCTAATTTATCCAGGTCAAGTATAAGACCTTGAAAAGATTCTAATATATTACTTTCTTTTAACACATGTAAGCTTCTTCCTTTGTTTATAACATATTCTCCATAACAAAACATTTGAGTTGAAGACATAAACCTACTTTTAGGCTTTCTACATCCATTAGCAACAACATCTACTTTTCCTAATTTATCTGAAAGAAGAGTAATAATTTTGTCACTATCATTTATATTTTTGGATTTAATTACTATTCCTTGAACCTTTACAAATGACAAAATATATCCTCCTTAAAACATTACTTTTCATAGCCTAGAGTTTTTAGTGTTGCCTTACTATCTCTCCAGTCTTTTTTAACCTTAACCCAAAGCTCTAGAAAAACTTTTGAATCTAAAAATCTTTCAATATCTTTTCTAGACTTTTCTCCTATTTGTTTTATCATAGAACCAGCTTTTCCGATTATTATAGACTTATGTGAGTCTTTTTCACAATATATAGTAGCATTTATATTATACATTCCTTTATTTGAATCTTGCTTCATTATCATAACTTCAACAGCAGTACCATGTGGAACCTCATCTTTTAAACTATGAAGCATTTTTTCTCTTATAATTTCTGAAACAATAAATCTTTCTGATTGATCTGTTATCATATCTTCTGGGTAATACATAGGCCCTTCTGGTAAACTTTCTACTATAAGATTAACTAAAGTATCAACATTTTTACCTTTAATTGCTGATATAGGTATAACTTGATCAAAATCATATTCCTTTGTATAAAGAGATATAGTTTCTGCTATTCTAGCATGGTTAACTTCATCAACTTTATTTATAACTAAATAAACCTTAACCTTAGCTGATTTTAGTTGTTCTAATATATATCTATCTCCAGGTCCTATTTTTTTCTCTGGAGTAGTTAAAAAAAGTACAACATCTACTTCTTTTAAAGTAGTTTCAGCTGAACTTACCATATATTCTCCTAGCTTATGTCTTGGTTTATGTATACCTGGGGTATCTACAAACACTATTTGATAATCATCTTTAGTAAATATTGTTTGTATTTTGTTTCTTGTTGTTTGGGGCTTATTTGATATAATAGATAATTTCTCCCCTATTATATTATTCATTAGTGTAGATTTCCCTACATTAGGTCTTCCTACTATTGTCACAAATCCTGATTTAAAACTCATTTAGTTCTCCTTCCAATTTTATAAATCTTCACTTGTAAATGCTAAAGGCAGTAATTCTTTCAAAGTTTTACTAGTATAATCTCCATTTTTATTTGCCATAATAATTTCCATATCTAAGGAAAACTCTGATAAAACCTGTCTACATATACCACAAGGTGCAGTATAGTTTTCAGAATCACTTATAATAGCTATTTTATTAAAATTTTTATACCCTTCTGATATTGCTTTAAAAAGAGCAGTTCTTTCTGCACAATTTGTGCCTCCAAAAGAAGCGTTTTCTATATTACACCCTGTAAACACTTCTCCATTAGTTGTTTGAAGTGCTGCACCTACTCTAAATTTTGAGTAGGGTGAATATGAATTTTCCATAGCTTCTTTAGCCTTATTTATTAATTGTTTTGTATCCAACTTTATATCCTCCTATAGGCATTTTTCTATTATTATTTACTTAATGATAAATGCTATACAATATAAAAGTGCATAGATTAATATATAATATAATATTATATCATTTATTATAAATAAAATAAAAAAGTTCTCATATTGAGAACTTAAAAAAGTTTAAATATTAATATAGTAATTAAAATACCGTATATAGCTCCTATTATAGTTTGATAAACTGTATGTATTTTTGCCTCTACTCTACTTTGAGCTACAAGTAAAGCTAAAAAGTAGCATAGCGTTACTATTAATATGTCCTTTGTTAAAAGTGATATTGCAGTTGCTGCTCCAAAAGAAAGTGCACTATGCCCACTTGGCATTCCACCTTTTAGTGGGGTTCCTTCACCATATATAGCTTTTATAACAACTGTTACTATAGTAACTATTAAAAGACATATAAAAACAACTGTTGTATCAGATTGCTTTATTTTTATAAGAACCATATTAGTAATAGGACTTAATCTATCAAAAAAAAGTAAATATCCTATTGCCATAGCATTAATAGCTGATATAAGTACAGCTCCTGCTGCAACATTTTTTGCAATTTTAGCTAAGGGATGATAATAATTTGCTGTAACATCAATTGTAGCTTCAATTGCTGTATTAATAAGCTCTAATACTACAACTAAAGTTATAGTTAGAAATAATATTAGCATTTCTATTTTAGAAAAGTCAAAAAACAAACTAAATATTAAAACAAGGGATGCTAGAACTAAATGTATTTTCATATTTCTTTGAGTTCTTACAGCATAAATTATTCCTTCAATAGCGTAATTAAAGCTATCTATACTTTTTTTAATCTTCATCCCCATCACCTTTCCAGTTATCTTATATAATCTAAACTACTTAATATACTTTCTTCCTTTTGTCTCATTATTTTTCTCTCTTCCTCTTTTTCATGATCATGTCCTAAAAGATGTAAAACTGAATGGCATGTTAAAAATGCTACTTCTCTTTCAAAACTGTGATTGTATTCTATTGATTGCTCTCTAGCTCTTTCAAGAGACAGTACAATATCTCCAAGAGGAACTTCTCCATCAGGTGTAATATCAATTGGATTAAATTTAAAATCACTACTGTATACACTACCATTATACTCTATCATAGGAAATGAAAGCACATCTGTAGCTTTATTAATACTTCTAAATTCATTGTTAATTTCCTTTATTTCTTCATTATCAACTAAGCTAACACTTATTTCATAATCTAAAACAAAGTCTTCATGCTTTAACGAGTGTTTAATAACATTTGTAATTAACTCTTCCATGCTTTCATTATACTTTTCTTTATTTTGTCTATTATCAAATATAATCATTTTATCTCTCCATTGTATTTTATTATTAATTTTAAACGTTTTATGTATTTCTTACAAGTAATGCTTTATAATTTAACATGCTAAAAAGAACCTTAACTTTTTAAATTAGTAAAAGGTTCCTTTTATTTTATCTTCTACTTTTCATTATTTTTTTCTTTTTTAGAGTCCCATTTTTCATATGCTTTTATTATTTCCATAACAAGTCTATGTCTTACAACATCTTTATGGGAAAAATGTATCATTTGTATAGCTTCAACATCTTTCAAAACATTTATAGACTGTTGAAGTCCTGATATTTTACCTACTCCAAGGTCTACCTGAGTTATATCACCTGTAACTACAATTCTTGAACCATATCCAAATCTAGTTAAAAACATTTTCATCTGCTCAGGTGTAGTATTTTGAGCCTCATCTAATATAATAAAGCTATCATCTAAAGTTCTACCTCTCATATAAGCAAGAGGAGCTACCTCTATTATACCAGTTTCCATATATTTTTGATAAGTTTCTGGTCCTAATGTATCATATAATGCATCATATAATGGTCTTAAATAAGGATCAATTTTCTCTTGAAGATCCCCTGGTAAAAATCCTAATCTTTCTCCAGCTTCAACAGCAGGTCTTGTTAAAATTATCTTACCTACTTTTCTTTCTTTTAAAAATTTTACCGCCATTGCAATAGCTAAATATGTTTTACCTGTTCCAGCAGGACCTATTCCAAAAACAACATCATGTTTTTTTATAGCATCTATATATTTTTGCTGTCCAGCAGTTTTACATTTTATATACTTTCCTCTTGAAGTAACTAGTATTACATCTTCAATAACTTTATCTATTTCACCTTCATTTTTTTCCATTACAAGGCTTACAATATAATTTACTGTATGAAGATTTATTCTTTCACCTTTTTTTACTATTTCTAAAAGCTTTAAAACTACTTTTGAAGCAGCTTCAACACCTTTATCTCCAGTAATTTTAATTTCATTTTCTCTATTTATAATAGTAACATTAAAAGTTTGCTCAATTATTTTTACATTTTCATCGAACTTTCCAAAAAGTGTTATTATATCTTCACCGTTTTCTATTTGAATTCTACTTTCCATTATTTAGTTGACCCTCCATACTATTGTACTTTTTCTTCAATATCTGTCTTATCTTTCTCTTCCTCTATAGATATAGGAGAAATTTCCTTAGGCTCTCCTATACTTTCTTCAACTATATATGTAATCTTCAATTTTAATCCCTTTGAAGTTTTTTCTTCTTCAAATTTTCTATCTAAAATAGTAGCATCTTTAGGAATTAATTTTTTTGCTTTTAAATCTATTTTATCTGTTAAAACTTTAAGTGCTTCTTTTTCAGTTAATTTTTTTTCAGTAATTATTTTTTCTTTATATACTTCGGTTATTTTTTGAATAGGTACACCAAAATTTAATATTTTATACTCTTTAACATCTTTTATTTTATCATAGTTTTTATATTTTATCTTACTTTTCAATGCTAAGTCTTTGTTATATATGTTAAAATATGTACGTTTTTTTTCATTGCCTGTAAATTTTTCTTGTTTGTAATTATATTCTAGAGAATCTTCTACTTCATACCATGTTTTTGCATAAACATCTCCTGTAGCAGTATCAATTCTTAAAGGAACACCTAACTCGTCTCTTACAATACCTGAAATTAAAACATCTCCTTTTTTAACATAGTCTCCAATCTCTACTATACCTTGACCTTTTAATGCTAAAATCTTACTTATTACACCTTCTTTTGTACATATTATGTCCATAGGTGTATCAATCATATCCATTTTAGGAGGCATTGTTCTTTCAACAACATTTATAATTGCTTTTGTTCCAATAAACTTAATATTTACTACTGAAAGCTGTTCAAAATCCTTTAACACTAAACTTTCTACATCTCTTAGTTTAATACCGTATTTAAACATACCATGTTTTATACCATTTTTCTCAAGAGATTGTATTATAGACTTATTATCTACATTTTTATTCCCTATTATTTCTATACGAAATATTATATTAGAAAAAACAAATATAAACATTAAAAATACTAATGACCCTATTATAAAAAACTTTCTTCTTAGTATTGCATTTAATATAAAATTTGCACCACTTTTATTTAAAACCTTAGATTTTGATTTTGTTTTTCTAATAGCCTTTCTTAAATATTTATAATCATCTTGAAAAATTGTAAACGTAATTGTTGTAAAATTTTCTCTTTTTAAATTCCACATTCTTATTTTATTTTTTGTAGCTATATTTATAAATTTTTCTATTTCTAAAGATTCAACTTTTAGTGTTATTTCTCCTCTTACAAAATCCTTAAATTTTCCCATATACACCTCCTGAAAGTTTCCTTATAGATTTTTAAAATATAAACTATCTATCTTCCCTGTTATAAATATTATTTCATCACTTATATCCTTTATTTCTATATTCCTTCCTTCTAATGATATTTCTCCAAGATCTGATTTTATTCTCAAAATACTTAACTTATACTCTAATATACCTTTATGATTTTCTATTAATATCTCACTATCTCCAATCATTTTAATAACAGGTATATTTAAAGCTATATCCTTTGGTATATCTAACTTAGTACTAACTTTTTCTCTTAAATTCTTAACTTTTGGCATTATACCACCCTTTTATTAAAATATTCTTATATAAATACTATGCTTAAACTCTTCTTAAAATAACGAAAAAGGACTATAAGAATTAACTTATAGTCCTTTTTAATTAAATACCTTCTACTATAATTTTATTACCTTCAACTTTAATAACTTTTATTTTGCTTCCTTCTTTAATAAATTCACCTAAAGTTTGAACATCTACTACCTTATCATCTATTAAAGCAGCACCACATGGTCTTAACATAGATTTTGCAATTCCTTCTTTTCCAAGAAGAGAGTTTACCTCCTTTGCATTATAGGAAATAAACTTATCAGCTTCTTGATCTGACTTAAGTATTATTTTTGAAAATGGTCCCTTTGAAAGCCCATACTTAAAAACTATAAATAAACTTAAGCCTACAATAACCCAGCTTAGTATCATAGTTAAAATTCCCATTTTTAGTGTTTCTCCAGACATTACTATAGCTATAGATGTTAAAATGACTCCACCTATTCCAGCTGCACCAAATCCAGGTATATTAACCTCTATAATAACTAAAATTGCACCTATAATTAAAAGTCCAATAGACCACCAAGATGCGTGACCTGCAAATACGTTTCCTAAAAAATATACTGCTATACTAGTAGTACCTAATGTGCCTAATATTCCAAAGGAAGGAATAAATATTTCAGCAACTAACGCTAATATTCCTATAAGAAGTAAGGCCATAGATACATAATTATTTGATATTATATCTGATAAAACAACTTTAAAATCTCTTTCAGCTATAATAATTTTATCTCCTCTATACTCTACCTTTTTAGCAACCTCTGATATACTTTCTGAAACTCCATCTGCAAAGCCTAATTTTACAGCTTCATTTGCTGTCATATTAAGAAGTGTCCCTTTAGACTTTACATTGGGAATTTCTATATTATAGTCAGCAGTTGCTTTTGCAATATCACCTGGTTTATTTTTTGATTCTGCCTGTGCTTTTAACATAGAGCTCCATGCTGAATTACTTTTCTCATCATATGGTAAAACCGATGCAGATCCAATTGTTGCATCCTTTGTCATAAATATTTTATCCCCTAAAAGAGATATCATAACACCTGCTGATTCTGCTTTATTATTTACAAAACTATAAAACTTAAATTTTTCACTATAATTTTTAACTGTTTCTTGTATCTTTAGTGTAGAATCTATCTTACCCCCAAGTGTATTTATATCTAGTATTATAATATCAATATTCATACTTTCTGCTTTTTTTAATTGACTTGAAACAAAATTTTCAACTGATGGACCTATGTTCCCCTTTATTGGTATAACATAAACCCCTTTATCTGAAGCTGCTGCAAAAGCAGGTTTAAAATTACATATTAAAATCATAGTTGTTATAAAAAATAAAGAAAACAACCTAGTAGGCTTTTTCATATCCTTAATCACCTCAATTTAATTTTAACATACTTTTCATGAATACATTATATATTAAAATTTAATTTATGTTAATTAAAACAAAAACAACCTGTAGTATACTACAGGTTGTTAACATAAATGCCTATTTAGTTAGACAATTCTTTACAATTTGACTTACAAGCTTTCCATCGGCTCTACCTTTAGTCTTTGGATTAACTACAGCCATGACTTTGCCCATATCTTTCATGTCTTTAGCATCCAATTCTTTCACAGCATTAGTAACTATTTCAAGTATTTCATTTTCAGTTAATTGCTGAGGAAGGTATTCTAGCAAAATTTCGATTTCACTATTAGTGGAATCAACTAAATCCTGCCTGTTACCTTTTTCAAATTCTACTATTGCATCCCTTCTCATCTTAACTTCTTTAGATATAATAGAAATTATATCTTCATCTGTAAGATTTGAGCCTTTGTTATTTTTTTCTTCATTTAAAATTGCTGCTTTAGCCATATTTAAAACTGAAGCCTTAAAAGACTCTTTTGATTTAAGTGCAGCTTTCCAATCGTTTTGTAATTGCTCTTTGAGTGACATTCTCACCCTTCTTTCCTAATTACTTAAACTTTCTCTTTCTTGCAGCCTCTGATTTTTTCTTACGCTTAACGCTTGGCTTGTCGTAATGTTCTCTTTTTCTTACTTCTGCAAGAACTCCTGCTCTTGCACACTTCTTTTTAAATCTACGAAGAGCACTTTCTAGTGATTCATTTTCACCAACTTTTATTTCTGACATCTTTTTCTCCCTCCCTCCGCTAAGCAAAATAAATGCTAATTATTTTATGCTGTGAAAAAAGCTTATAAATAGCACATATATTATTATATATTAAATCTGCAAATATTGTCAATGAATAATCGTAAAGATTCATAAATTTTAACCTGGTGGCCATTGAAGATTTCTTCCACCTAACATATGAAAATGAATATGATGAACAGTTTGTCCTCCATGTTCTCCACAGTTGTTTACTATTCTAAACCCATTTTCAGCTATATTAAGGTCTTTTGCAATTTTTCCAGCTACCTTAAATACGTGCCCTATTATATTTGAGTTTTCTTCATTTACTTCTAAAGCTGAAGCAATATGCTCTTTAGGTATAATAAGTACATGTACTGGGGCTTGAGGAGTAATATCTTCAAATGCATAAACAAGTTCATCTTCATAAACCTTTTTTGAAGGTATCTCTCCATTAACTATTTTACAAAATATACAATCCATTTTTTCACCTCCTTACAATGTATATTAAATCAATTCACCTTCTATATGATCTTCACATACATTTTTAAGGGTACACTGAAGTATTTTTCCCGTAATATCCTTATCGGATTTTACAGTAACTTTTATATAATTTTCTGTGTAACCAACAAAAATTCCTTCTTTTTCTTCTTCAAATAACACCTTCATTTTCTCATTTACAAACTTTTTCATAAATTCTACTTCATTTTTCTTATCTAATTCTATTAAAGCTTTACTTCTTTCTTCCTTAACATGAGGATCAACTTTTCCATCTAGTAAAGCTGCTTTTGTTCCCTTTCTCTCGCTATATTTAAAAATATGCATTTTAGAAAGCTTAATATCCTTTAAGAAACTATAAGTTTTATTAAACTCCTCCTCAGTCTCCCCTGGAAAACCTACTATTACATCTGTTGTAATAGATGCATCTTTAAATGTTTCTCTTATTCTATCTACTACTTCTTTATATTCTTTAGCAGTATATCTTCTATTCATTCTTTTTAAAGTTTCATCACATCCACTTTGAAGTGATAAGTGGAAATGTGGACAAAAGCTTTTAACTGCTTTTAATCTCTCTAAAACACCTTCTGTGAAAAACATTGGCTCTATAGAACCTATTCTTATTCTTTCAAGACCTTCTATTTTTGAAATAATCTCTATAGCATCTACAAGATTATAGCTTTTAAGGTCTTTACCATATGAAGATATATGTATACCTGAAAGTATAACTTCTTTAAATCCATTTGAAACAAGATTTTTAACTTCTGATTCTATGTTTTCTATTGGTCTGCTTCTTACAGGTCCTCTTGCATATGGAATTAAACAATATGAACAGTATCTATCGCATCCATCTTGTATTTTTAAAAATGCACGTGTTTTGTCATGATATTCATCTACTTCCATTTCTTCAAACTTTCTAACTGTCATTATATTATTAACATAGTTTTTCTTTTCATTAGTTAATAAATACTCCTCAACAAAATCAACTATTTTTGATTTGTCATTAGTACCAACTACAATATCCACTTCTTCTATTGCAGATATTTCATCTGGGGAAACCTGAGCATAACACCCTGCTGCAACAACAACAGCATTAGGGTTTATTTTCTTAGCTTTTCTAAGCATTTTTCTAGACTTTTTGTCCCCTATATTTGTAACTGTACATGTATTTATTACATAAACATCTGCAAACTCCTCAAAGT
>JAEWEN010000014.1 GCA_023389275.1 Bacillota bacterium | reverse complement strand
TTAAAAAGGTGCTCCCCATTTCCACTTAGCTTTAAGTGTACGAGATTTCTCTCTAGTCGTTGAACCTTCTTCTATTTGAAGCTTGGCTGCTGATTATCCATTATATTAGCACTTAGGATTTAACCTTATGCCATCCTACTTATTTTTTCTACTTTCGTCACCTTCACACTTACCTTTATTTCATGGTTATGTTGTGGTTAAATAGGCTTTAGGAACTTCCAGCAATTAAAGGAGTTTTGGGTAATTGTTTACCACTCTACACTCTTTACGAATGTAGGGAGCTATTTATTAAAAATATATTTGTACATGTTTATATATACTTGTTTATATTTTTAACAACTAAAGAGTTGCTCCACTGTTTTGCATTTTTAATTCCATGATAGTTAGTTTCTAAACTTTTCTCTACATGATTTATTCTTGCTACTGCATTAACAAGTGATTCACACTTATCTAATTGAACTGTTAAACTATCTGCTTCACTTTTTTCACTTACAGGAATTTTTGAAATTAAAACCCTTCCTTCTTTAATGTAAATTTCCCATGTTGCTTGATTTTTAATCCCTAAATAATTGTTTTTAAGTGAATAAGTTAAATGATCTACTTTTGCTTTTGCATCTTTTAATGCTGATGATTCTGCATGTACACTAAAAATTAAAGCAAAAAAAGTAAGAATCATAGACAAAAATACTATAAATACACTTTTTTTAAGCCCTAAATTCTTTTCCATTTTACACCTCCACTATAAACTTCGACTCTATTCACCAAATATTATAGCAATATTATAATATTTAAAAAACTTTTAAGAAAATCATGGAAAGATAATTGTAAATATGACAAAGTGATTTTAAATGCATTTTCCTATGAACTTTACATTTATAGTAAAACATTTTATGATATACATAGTTTAATAAATTTGGAGGATAATTTTATGGACATTCTATTTTGGTTACTTTTTTTAGTACTTGTAGCATTATGCATAGCTAGAAAATGGAAATTAACTATAATTCCTATTGTACTTATGCTTATACTTACCCCTATATATGAAAAAGTTGAATTAAAAAATTCTCTTAAATCATATGAAGCAGCAGCTGCTGCAATGAAACAAAATAAATATAGTGAAGCTGAGGTTTTACTTGCAGATGTTAATACAGATTATCCTGAATACTATGAAAAAGTACATTCAATGCATAAAGAAATAGATAATATAAAAATGAAAGAAGCTGCTGAAAAACAGCGTATTGAAAAAGAAAAGAAAGAAAAAGAATTATATGAAATACAAAATACTAAATGGACTAAAGAAAATACAATAGATATATTAGAAAAAAGTGAACTTTTACCTAGTGGATCAAGTTTTAAAAGCCAAACTTCTCCATCTTTAATATCACTACATGATGAGTCTTTATATGGAGATACAAAAATTAAAAAAGCTAATAACATAAATCTTTCTATTAACCTAGATGATAAATTATCTTCTGATAAAGAACTTTTAAAAGAAACTGTATTTAATATAAGTAAAACTTTATACAACAATATTTCAAAATTTGACTATAGAGTAAATCTTTTAGTTATTAACTTTAATAATAAAACTACACCAAATAGTTTTTATATAGGTATAAATAATATAAGAGAATACTTTAGAAATACAGACTCTGCCGCACAAAACTCTGCTAGTTTTTACACTTACCTTGAGGAAAAATTTACTCCTAAAGAAAATGATGATGCCAAAAACAGTGTAAATACTCCTTCTAACACCCAAAATGAAAACAAGGATAAAGTAGAAGATAAAGAGAACAAAAAGAAAAAAGAGAAAATATATACTGAAAATATATCATATAATACTCTTCACGAAGAAAAACTACAGCCTTAATCTAAAGATTAAGGCTGTCTTTTGTTTCTTTATAGTTTTCACTTTCCCAGCTATGTGTTTTAAGCATTTCTTTACTGGTTTTATCATAATAACTATAAAGAGAATATTCAGTATCGTTCCATGTAGGGTCTGTATGTAACCATTTATTATCTATTTTTATTAAATTCCATGCATGTGGTTGATTTCTAGCTTTACCTGTTACTATTATATTTTCAATACCTACATAATCAAGCATATCCTTCATAGCTATAGCATATCCATCACATACTGCTTTTCCTTTTATTAAAGCTCCATATGCAGTATGTACTTCTACACCAGTTTCATTATTATCAATATATTTTTTATCATAATAAGTGTTTTCAACAATATAATCATGTATAGCCTTTTGCTTTTCTTTATTTGTCATAGAAGGCTTTATAATCTTTCCTATGATTTTTGGTATTTTCTCTTTTACCATTTTCCTTTGTTTTTTTATTTCATTTATATCTCCATCATACTTAATTTCTATATAATAAGATGATAGATTTCTATAACTTATAGAATAAGAGGACAAATATTGTCCTGGAGAAATATACGAATTTATCTTTTTAAAAGTATCTAAAAACTCTTCCTTTGTACTTAAATAATTTTTGTCTAGGTTAATTTTTATAGAGGTGTTTACATTTTCAACAGCTGTTTTAACACTATTATAAAGTTCATTATAACTGCTAACACTGTATACACTTTCTACGTTTTTCAAAATGATTTTTCCATTTTCTTTAACTATAACCTTATTAATATTATTGACTTTACTAATCGCCCAATCTAAGTTTACAGTTAAGCAAACTATTAATGAAATACAAACTAAAAATATGATTCTTTTAAAAAATCTCACTAAAATTTCTCCTCAAACTATATTTCTATAGTCTTTATCGAAGACTGCTCTACATTAGTTAAATTAAATCGTTTTACTTATTACTCTATACTTCGAACCCAATCGATTTATGATTATGTAAAGCTACATATTATTAAAAACAAAACTTATTTTTATTCCTATTTCGCTAAAATTATATTAAAAAAATTTATAGCTCATCTATCATATTTACAAACCCTAAATCATTAAACATAAAAAGAACAATATCTGAATCTGTGTTTTCTAATAACTTTTCACTTGTATTATTAAAATCTTTTATATATCTAGGGTCTACAACCTCAACTTCTTTAAATATATCTTCAAACATCCAGCTCATTGCTGAATGATAAGAGTCTCTAACTATTAATATTTTTTTATTGATTAAAGCATTATTATTAATAACCTTATAATATATACTTGATGAAGTATACGCAGATGGATATGTAACTTCTTTACTATTTATTCCTTGAGCTATTATTTTATCTGCATCAACTTTTTCAAACTCTTTCCCATTATGAAGATAATAATCCCTTTTATTTGATTTCTTTTTATAAACATATGGTATATCTTCATTTTTAGTATAAATGCTATACAAGTTTCTATTATATATTCCTAAAAAGTCCTTACCTTTTATAATTTTTGTAGTATAGTCACTGTTCTTTATTTTTACATTAATATTAGAATTTTTACTTACATTATTCATTATAAATTTAAATGCTTCAAAAGCACCTACACTATTCCAATGGTTGTCTGTTTTAAAGTAAAAATCCTTTATTTCATCTTGAGAAAAAGAATTTAAAAACTCACTACGAATATTTATAGTATTAATCACACCAGTATTTATACCACTTAAAAATCTATTAGTATTTCTAACTAAAACATCTAAGTTGCTATACCAAGGCATTAAAGAATATAATACATTTTCCTTTTGAGGAGTAGATGCATAATAAACATCCTTGCCTTTATCCTTTAGCATTTTTCCATACTTATTTATTTTATCTGAGTAAGTTTTAGCATCTGCCTCACTAAGTCTTAGCTTATTTCTTTGAAATATCCAATCATCTTCTAAATAATACCCTTTAACCTCTGTTTTATTAAGGTTAATTTCACTTAACATATAAAGCTTTGAAAGCTTGTCTCTTAAAACAAATTGATCTGTATAATATTTTTCATAAGCTGTTCCATATTCTTTAGCACCTATTTCACTTAAAACAGGCTTTTGTGCAAGAGCCCTATTTTCCTCTTTACTTTCTAATTTTGAAGGAGTTAAAATATTTGCTATTGAAAATCCAAAAACAATAATTAAAAAAGGTATTGTCATCCAAATTGCTTTTTTTCTATTCATTTTCCCCCTCCTTAAAATCTAAAGTATAAAAATGGATTATAACTAGAATTAACTAGTTTAAGTATTACAAGTAAAAATAAAATCATATATCCTGTTGCCTCTAAAAAGTAAGTGAAATTATTTTCAAGAAGCCTTACATTCTTAAGCATAATTTTATTCTTTATCCACTTAACAATAGGTGCTGAAAATAAAATACCTAAAATAATAGTAACCCAATTGTCATGTAAATAAACATAACTTAAATTATCAATTAAAGGTACATTATTTAAACCAAACATAGTTTTTAAATATTCTATACTGTATGTAAAACTATTTGCTCTAAAAAACACCCATCCAATAATTATAATAAGAATTAAATATACATGTCTTAAAGGTCTATAAACCTTCGAAAGTAGTTTTAGCATAAATGCTTTTTCAATACATATTAAAATCCCAAAGTACATACCCCAAGCAATAAAGCTCCAAGATGCACCATGCCAAAATCCTGTTAACATCCAAACAGTAAATATATTTAAATAAACTCTTATCTTACTAACCCTATTTCCACCTAAAGGTATATAAACATATTCTCTAAACCAACTTCCAAGTGATATATGCCATCTTCTCCAAAATTCTGAAACATTTTGAGCTATATAAGGATAATTAAAGTTTTCTAAAAACTCAAATCCAAACATTTTCCCAAGACCTATTGCCATATCACTGTATCCACTAAAATCAAAATATATTTGCAAGGTATAAGCTATAACACCTGTCCAGCTCGTAAGAACTGATATTTCTCCTGCTGGTATAGTAAATATACTATCTGCTACAACTCCTAAAGGATTTGCTATAAGTATTTTCTTTCCCATACCAACTAAAAACCTATTTACACCTTCACCAAACTTTTCTATACTATGGCTTCTACTAACTATTTGATCTGCCACAGTTTGGTATTTTACTATAGGTCCTGCTACAAGTTGTGGAAAAAGACTTATATAAAGTGCTATATTAAGTAGATTTTTTTGTACAATTGCGTTTCCTCTATAAACATCTATAACATAACTTAATGCTTGAAAAGTAAAAAATGATATTCCAAGAGGAAGTTCAATTACTGGAACAGTAAAATTTAAATTAAATATACTATTTACATTTGATAAGAAAAATCCAGTATATTTAAATGCTCCAAGAAAACCTATATTAAAAACTACAGATAATATAAGCCAAAATTTTCTATAACTTCTATTTTCACAAACTAAAAGTCCAAAAATATAGTTAATAAAAATAGAAAAAAGCATAAGGAAAATGTAAAAAGGCTCACCCCAAGCATAAAAAACTAAACTTGATAAAAGTAAAAAATAGTTTTTATACTCATCTTTTACAACATAATACCCTAACAAAATAATAGGTAAAAATACAAATAAAAATATTAAACTACTAAATACTATATTTCTCACCTCCACCACTAACAGTATATACTTGAAAATTATACAATTCAATAAAATAAAAAAGTGTAGTTTAAACTACACTTTTAAGTAAAATAATTAATATTTTTTAGTTTTAATCTATATTTAGTACGACAAACTTAATTTTCTCTCAAGTCTTGTTTGCATATATGTTAATAAAGAAATAATTCCCCAATACATTATTATTACAGCTGAAAAAGATTCAAAAAATCTATATGCTGACGATCCTTCCATTTGCGCAACAGCCATTATTTCTGTAACTCCTATTGTGAAAGCAAGTGAAGATCCTTTTACTATATCACAAAAACTATTAAATAGTGATGGTATAGCAACTCTTATAGCTTGAGGCAATATTACACTTTTCATTGATTGAAAATAATTCATTCCAAGAGATAAAGATGCCTCCATTTGTCCTTTATCAACAGATAAAAGAGCACCTCTTAAACTTTCTGCCATATAAGCTGAAGAATTAAAACCAAGTGTTATAACTGCCGCTGTAAAAGAAGACATAGAAGTTAAAAAAGGAAATATTTGAACTACACCAAAATAAAAGAAAAATAACTGTGCTATTAATGGTGTTGCTCTAAAAAACGATATCCATATTTTTATAATTGGAGTTATAAATCTTAATTTCATATTTATACCTATACACATAACTAAAGCTATAGAAAAACCTATTATTAAAGAATATATAGATATTTTAAAAGTTACTAGTAAATACTTTGCCATTAATGGAAAAAGATTTAGAAAAAAATCTATATCAAATACACTCATAAATACCTCTAACTATTTTTTCTCAGCAGTAATATCTTCTTCAAACCATTTTTCTGAAAGTTTTTTTAGTGTACCATCTTCTCTCATAGAAATTATTGCTTTATTAATAGCTTCTACTTTTTCCTTATTTTCAGGCTTTTTATCTAACTTTTGGAAAGGATATTTATTAATTTCATGTACATGATTTCCTTCCATAAGTTTTAATTTAAGTTGTTCCTTTTCTATTGTTGTTTTAGCTTTAATAGTCCCATACCATGCAGCATCAATTCTTCCTATTTCAACGTCTTTTTCCATAGGGGTTCCATCATATGTAACAATCTCAAGTGCAAGATTATTTTTCTCACTTAATTCTCTTAAAGTTTTTTCACCATTTCCCCCTAAAACACATCCTACTTTTTTTCCTTTAAAATCTTGAAGTGCTTTAAAATTACTATCGTTTTTCACTACTAAACTATAACCACTATATGCATAAACTTCACTAAAATCATATTTTTCTAAACGCTCAGGTGTAACAGAAATTTGGTGTGCTACAGTGTCTATTTGACCTGCATCAAGCATTCCCATAAGTCCACTAAACTTAGACACCTTATATTCTACCTTATAATCACTTCTTTTTCCTATTTCATCCCAAACATCAATTTCAAATCCTTGAAGCTTGTCCTCTTTTTTAAAACACCATGGAAAATATTCTCCTGATGTTCCTACATTAATAACCTTTTCGCCTTTTTTATCCTCTGACTTTGCTACTGTTTCCTTATCCTTGCTACTACATCCAACTAAAGCAGTTGCAGCTAAAACAGTAATCAAAGCTGCAGAAACAAATTTTTTAAGTTTCATATTTACCCCTCCATTTTATATTCACTTTAAACAATTTGAAAATATTTCATAATAAATGTAGCACAAACAAAAATAAATGGTAACAACTATAGAAAATGCCTATAATTGTTACCCCTATTAATTAGATTTATTTAATTAATTAAACCTGTAAAGTCTCTATAGTCAGCTGTACTATTTCTAACTAGCTTAAATTGCCTTATTCAGTTTAAGCTACTTAACCAATCTATTTTGAAACAACTGTTATTTTTCTTTCTTTTTCTACTGTATTTCCATCACTATCTGAAACAATATACACAACTTTATATTCTCCTGGAATACTATTTATAAAGTTAGTTATTTTAATGTCTATATTGTCTGTTATATCTCCATCTTCCTTATCTATAGCTGTAATTCCACTTAATATATTAAACTTTTCATCTTGTGAAACAATTTTATCCTCAAGGTGTATTTCTGGTTTAGAATTACTTGATATAGGTTTATCATCTACTATTGAGGATTGATTACTCGAGATTCCATTTTCATCATCAGTTACCGAAACTTTAAGCTCCTTATCATATGTTACAACTGAGTAATTATACTTTTCTCCTAATGCTTCTTTAGTATCAACAAATGAAAAAATCATTAACGTTGCTACTGATAACATAATTGCAATTTTCTTTATCATTTCCCCACCACTTTTCATTTTTATTACAAAAACTTTAATTAAATTAAATATCCAATTAAAGTTTTACACTTATATTATCGCAAAGGCTTTTTAAATCATTATACTTTTTTTGTAAAAAAAGTAATTATTATAGGGGTAAAATAAAAAAGGCGTAGATAACTACGCCTTTTTCCTATAAAAACAAAGAAGTACAAGTCCAACAATCGATGATATAGTAACAGTTAAATAAAGCTGTTTAAATCCTTTATTTAATGATGTTTGAAACTCACTTTCTATTGAAGTCTTATTTTTCTCTATTTCAGATATATAATTTTGCTTTGCTTTATTAAAAGCTTCTGGAAGTGCCTCTTTTAAAGTATCTATTTTCATTAAGGTATCTTTAACGTAAAAAGGCATTTCCCCTACAGCTTCTTTAGGAACACTATTTTTTATTCCTTCAGTAGCACTGTCTAACCCTTTTTCTATATTTAATATTATATTTGGAGTCATTTTATCAAACATAAAGGAAGCTATTAACTTAGTATTATTGGTAATATTTGTTACATCTGATGACTGCACCAAATCTACTAACTTTTTAGGCATAGCCCCTTCTATTTTACCTGATGTATTAAACTTTACTTTATCCATAGACAAATCAGGTATATTTACGCCTTTAACATTATTAAGCCCTTCAGTAAGTTCTTTAGCATATGGTAAAGGCGGTATTGAAACTTCATTTGGTAGTAGCTTCATAATATTTGTTTGTGCCCCAATTCCTGCATGTGCAATAAATCCTACCATAATAGCTGGTGCAATAGATGTACCAATAGACCTTATAAGAGAAACTGTAGCTAATGCAGAGTTTGACTCTTCTACCTTTGTATTGTCTAGCATCATATAATTAAGTGGTGTTCCCATAGTAAACCCTATACCAAGACCTATTATTATTAAACTTACAATAACATTTAACATACTAGGATAGTTTGTAGTTACTAAAATAAGGTATAAAGAACCAAAAATAGATGCTAAAAATCCAAATCCTAAAACAATTTTAACTCCAAATTTATCAATTAACTTTCCTGATATTGGTGCTCCAACACCTGCAAATAAACCTAGAATTAAAACAAAATATCCACCACTTCCTGATGATATTTTTAAAGCATTTTCTGAAAACTGTGGTACAAAAATCATACCCATTAAAACCACACCTGTTATAAAAGCTAAAATAAGAGTTATTATAATTCTTGAATTTTTAAAATAAGATAGATTTATAACAGGATCCTCTGCTCTTTTTTCTACAAATACAAATAAAGGAAGTAAAACAATAAACACTATTAGAAATGGATATACACTTGTACTTAACAAAGTGTTTTTAAAATCAAAAAAGTCTATATTTTTAAGTCCATACAAAAGACTTAAAACCATTACAGTTAAAATAGTAATTCCACTTATATCTATTTTCTTAACATTAACATCCTTATTATTAGGTAAGCATATAAATCCTGCAATTAATATAAATATAGTAATTGGAATATTAACATAGAAAATAAACTGCCAATTGTCTTTACCAAATAAATCTAGTATAGCACTTCCTGCTGATGCACCAAATATATTTGCTATACCATATACACCACCTACTAAGCCAAGAGCAAGTCCCATTTTTTCTTTAGGAAATGTTGTACCAAACTCTGCTGTTGCAACTGGTACTATTCCACCTCCACCAATGGCTTGAACAACCCTAGCTATAAGAAGCATACTAAAGCTTCCAAAATCCTGTGATAGTCCACAAAATAAAGAACCTATACCAAATAAAAATATACTAGAAAGATAAACATACTTTCTACCAAACTTATCTGCAAGCTTACCCATAATAGGAATACTTGCAGCATATGCAAGAGTATAAATTGTTATCATCCATATACCTGTTTTTTCATCAACAGATAAAGAGTTTTGAATAACAACCCTAGCTGGAGTTACAATACCAGTATCAATAGCTCCCATAAAAATACCTAGTAGGTAAACAGCCATTATTAGTCCAAAATTCATTTTTTTACTTTGTTTTGTCATTAATCTCACCTTCATTATTAATTAAAGCATTACTTCCAGTTTTCTAATATTGTTGAGATTTTTTCAGAAATTCTTATTGATTGTGTCATCATTATTTGAGAAGAGCTATTTAATATATTAGCAATTCCCATATTAGCAAATTCTTTAGCAATATCTGCATTTATTATTCTTGAATCAGATTCTGATAAATTTATTCCTAAATCTTCTACACTTCTTATATTTATATCAAGTCTACTTTCATAAGCCCCAAAAATACTTCTTTGTCTAGAAACCATTTGCAAAGCAGCATCTATATTATTTAAAGCTTTTTTAGCATCTTCACTTGTCGAAACAGATAGTTCATCTATTCCAAGCTTTTTAGCTCTTGCATCAAACAATGGTATTATAACCCCTTCATTTGCATTAGCACCTTTTTGAACAAACACATCCTTCATAGTACCTTCTTCATAAAGAGAATCATCACGAGGTATATTTTCTTTTATATCTGTAGTTAAATCCTCAATAAGATTTTTCTTTATATCCTCAGCACTTTTAGGCATATAAATATTTCCACCTGTTGAATGTACTATATCATCAAAGCTGCTTTCTGTATCCCTACTCCACCAAGATTCAAATAAAAATGTATATACAGGTATATCATCATCATCAAATCCCATATGTACATTATTTCCTTCAACTGCATTTTTAGCTTCTTCTTCTGAAGAATTTTGCCTTTCGTTTCCTGTATCAGTAAATACAATAAATATTTTTTTAGAATTATTAGTATAACCTAAATTTTTTCCTATTTCACCTGTTGGTATAGACTCTTTAATTGCAACATATGGATCTGTTCCATGCTTAGCATCTAATCTTACATTTTCTTTAATTTTTTCAGGGTCATTAGTAAACTTTGTATAGTTACTAGTATCACAAAGATTTACTGTTGCTACATTTAAGTTTATTTCACCTTTAAAACTATCAACAAACCCTTCTATACCTTGTATAACATTATTTATATTACCAGTCATACTTCCTGAATTATCTATTAAAAATACAACATCTAAATTTGCAGTTGAAAAAGGTGGTGGAGGATCTTTTAAAACCATTGGTGGTGATAAAACATTAATAGTGTTAAACTCTGTATAGTTTGCAATATTATCTATAGACTCTATACAGTTTTTAAATTCCTTCTCAAGACAATCTCTATCTTCATCTGTTAGTGTTCCATTAGATGCTTGAAGGCTAATTTCTCTCATACGATTAAGTTGTTCATTAATATGGCTTAATCCACCTTCTGCATTTCTTATTAAAGATATTCCGTCTTCACAATTTCTATACGCCTTATCTAACCCTCTTATTTGCATTTTCAGTTTAGTTGATGATGCTAAAGCTGCTGGATCATCTCCAGCTGCATTTACCCTAACTCCAGTTTCAATTCTTTCCATAGCCTTACGTTGTTGATACCAACTTTTAGCAAAATTTCTATGAGCAGTAAGGCCTTGTACATTATTTAAATTCATTTTTCCACTTCCTTTAAACCCCATAAAATATTTTCGTAATATATTTTATCATAAATGAAATGTAAAAAATGTAACTTTATGTAAAAAAGACAAAGCTTAATGCTTTGCCTTGACCTATATTCTCTCTTAAGTTTCCATAAATACTATATGATTGAAAATAGTAATTTTACTATATAAGATAATCCTAATACATATAATACTTTAGAAGTTCATAACATCTATCCCTTGTTACTCTAGCTTTTGTAATATATTCTTGAATAGCCTTTTCCTCTGAACCCTTTGCATATTTTGCTGATTCACTACTTGCAGTATTATCTTTTTCCTTTATCCACTTACGCTGAGTATCTCTTAGTTTTTCCATTTTATTACTAGGTAGCTGTGCCTTTAACTCTTTATATATATCATTTATAGCAAAATCCCATTCTTCAAATGCCATTCTTGCATCATCTTTAGAAACATTATATACTTCAGTTGAAAATATATAAGAAACACCACTAAGCTTTCTTTCAATATCATCAAGCTTAGACTTATAAATTTCCCTAGTGTTTACAGTATTTTGAGTCTCTACTACTGTTTGAGTTTCTATTACCTTTTCTGGTTCTTTATCCATTTGTGAAATACCTACATTAATAGAACTTTCTAATGTATCTAATTCCCTTGTAAAAACTTCTAAAGCATCTTTATTAAGCTTGTCCCCTCTTATTTTTATTAAATAATCTTGAGCTCCTAAATAATCCTTAGAATTAACTAAGCCTTTTAAATAGTCAATATCCTGTAATATATTTTTATACTTATTATTTAAACTTTCATACTCTGCTCTAGCTTCTTTACTATTTGGCTTTTCATTTAAAGCAAGTTCAAAAGAAGATAAAGCCTTTTCAACCTCTCCATTTGCTAAAGCAAGTTTTCCTTGTTCCATAGCTTTTTCGTAAACCCC
>JAEWEN010000013.1 GCA_023389275.1 Bacillota bacterium | reverse complement strand
TTAAAAAGGTGCTCCCCATTTCCACTTAGCTTTAAGTGTACGAGATTTCTCTCTAGTCGTTGAACCTTCTTCTATTCAAAGCTTGGCTGCTGATTATCCATTATATTAGCACTTAGGATTTAACCTTATGCCATCCTATTTATTTTTTCTACTTTCGTCACCTTCACACTTACCTTTATTTCATGGTTATGTTGTGGTTAAATAGGCTTTAGGAACTTCCAGCAATTAAAGGAGTTTTGGGTAATTATTTACCACTCTACACTCTTTACGAATGTAGGGAGCTATTTATTAAAAATATATTTGTACATGTTTATATTTTTAACAACTAAAAAGTTGCTCCTATTTTAAACATTCTTTCCTCCTAAAATTTAAATTAATAGAAAACCACCAGCTAAGCTGGTGGTCTTAAGTCAAAACAAACAAGTCCTAGTTTACCTCTATGTATATATGATAACATACTTTGTATCAATAAAGCTAACTTTTACAAATTAAATTAAATTATATTATATCTTCTGCATATACTTTCAATTATATTTACTGTAAATTCTATTTGTTCATTTGTATGACTAAGGTTTAAAATTAATCTTAATCTTCCTTGATTGAGCTTAACAGCTGGATAACATATTGGTGTAGAATATACCCCTTCTTCATAAAGATCTTTTACAATTTTTCTTAATTTTTTATGATCTTCTATAAATATTGGAATAATTGGACTTTCACTATTTCCAAGATTAAATCCCTTTTCTTTTAATAGTCTTCTCATATATTTATTTTTTATATGAAGCTCTTTTATCATCCAAGGATTTATTGTAATTTCTTCAAGAGACGAAAGAATTACAGATGCATCTACTGGTGGTATGCAAGCTTGAAATATATAAGGGTCTGACCATTTTAAAAGTGAACAATACTTTTCATCAGCAGCAATAAAGCCTCCTATAGAAGCAGTTGATTTTGATAATGTTGACATAATAAAATCAACTGCTTCACTTACCCCTTCTTCATAACAATATCCTTGTCCTCTCTCTCCATAAATACCAAAAGTATGAGCCTCGTCTACATATAGATAAAACCTATGCTTCTTTTTAAGATAAACTATTTCCTTTAAAGGTGCTAAATCTCCACTCATAGAGTAGGCAGATTCAACAATTACAAAAATATTGTTATAATTGCCTTTATATTTATTTATTTTAAAATCTAAATCTAAAATACTATTATGTTTAAACGAAATCCACTTTGCATCTGACAACTTTAATCCATTTATTATAGATGAGTGACATTCTCTATCAAATATAACCAAATCACCCTTTCTAGCTAAACAAGAAATCCCTGCAACATTCGCAGTAAACCCTGTTGAAAATAAAATTGCTTTTTCTTTTTTAACAGTTTTAGCTATCCTATCTTCTACTTCCTTATGCAAAGAGCTCATTCCACAAGATGATGCTGAAGTACCACATCCTGTACCAAATCTTTTTAAAACAGAACAAGCTTTATCTATTATCTTTTCATTTCTATTTAAACTTAAATAATGATTAACACACCATAGTATACATTCTCTCTTATCTTTAGAACTTTCTGTAACAACATTAGAAACATTACTAGCTCCATATTCTAAATATCTATCATATTCATATCCAGCATCTTTATTTTCCTTATTAATAAAATCCTGTATATATTTCGCTCTTTCTTCAATACAGCTTATATTGTTACTTTTTAAATATGCTAATACTTCTCCCATAGAACTAAAATTATTATCCAACTATTTGTCCTCCTAACAAAATTAGTTATTAATATTCTAACTTAATATTAACAATTTCACTTTTACTTCCTATTCTAATTCTAGGTCCCCAAGTACCTACACCACTTGAAACAATAACATTAGTATTTCTAACTTTTAAGTATCCATAGTCAACTAAAAAAATTCTATTTGTAATAAGGCTTCCTGGAAACATTTGTCCTCTGTGAGTATGTCCACAAAGAAGCAAATCAATATTATAATCTGAAATCTCATTTATATCTGATGGTTTATGATCAAGCATGATAATAGGTTTTGTAATATCGTTTTTAAAAACATTTTCTAACTCTTTTCTAACCTCTCCCTGATCCCCTATAGGAGATCCATCTTTTCTTCCTATAATAGTAAACTCATTTTTAAATTCTTTAAACTCATCTTGAAGTAAATTAATATTTGATTTTCTACAAAACTCAACCATTTTACTATAGCCACTTCCTGCATCATGGTTTCCAAATACTGCATAAGTTCCATACTTAGTTTTCAAATCTTTAAATGATTTTTCTATTTTATCTATGTTTTCTATGCCATCATAATATCCATCAAATACATCTCCAGAAATCAAAACAATATCTGGATTTAACCCTTTTATTTTTTCTACTATTTTATCAATTTCTTTATGATTCATAATATCCCCTATATGAATATCTGAAATCATTGCTATATTTAATTTTTTATTAGATTTCTCGCTAACCTTTAAACTATAATCTACTATTTGAATGTTTTTAGCATTGTAATTTCCATATAAAATAATAAGTAAAACTATAGCAAATATTACAAATCCACTTATAACTAAAAACTTATTATTTTGTATAATGTTTTCTCTAAAAAACTGAGATCTTGCAAATAATACTTTTACAATATCTAATATAAGAAAAATTATTAAAGTGTATAAAAATGCTACCATATAAAATCCACTTGCTAATTTAAATATTTTAGCAAAGTAAGACCTTGGTATAAGGTAAGCTATTATAAATGAAAATGCACATAAAAAATATACAATCCAAAATATAGTTTTATTTGTACTTGAATAAATAGCTGCTAACCATAGTAAAATTTTATTTCCAACATAAAGATTTGCTACTATATATAATATAAGAAATGCTGTTATTCCTAAAAAAATCATATAAATCACCTCTTTATAATACTCTTCACATTTTACCACAATTATACATTTTCAATATAACTTTTATAATATGTTTGGTATAATAAATATATTTATTGGAAAAATCTAGAATACAATAATAAAAGGAGGAGACTATTTGAATACTGCCTATGAGAAAGAATATAAAATAAATATTTTTAATGTTGACTCTGAACATAAGTGTAAATTTTCATCATTAGTAGACTTTTTATGGGATGTTGTTATATCTCAATCAGACTATTTAGGAGAAACTAAAGATGGATTTGTACATAATCAATGTATTTGGGTACTTTTAAAATATGATATTACTATGTATGAATACCCTAAATTTAAAGATACCATAACTGTTGATACTAAGGTACTAGGTAGCAAAAAATTTTATGGTTATAGACAAAACACTATAAAAAATTCTAAAGGAAAAGTTATAGGAGAAGTTTTATCAACAGCTATATTAATAGACTTTGATAAAAGACGCCCTACAAAAATCTCTCCTGAGCAAAGTCAAATATATGGACTTAAAGAAGAATTAGAAACAGTGCCTACTTTAGATGATATTCCTAAAATTAAAAATGAAGATTATTCAAAAGACTACCCTGTAAGATATAGTGATATAGACTCTAATGGTCATGTTAATAATGTAAAATATATGGAAATGGCAATAGATACCTTGCCAAGATCTATTATAAATGAATATGAATTATTTAATATAAAAGTACTATTTAAAAAAGAAACAACAGATGGAGATACTCTACATGTTTCATCTGAAGTAATTAATAATGAAAATAACTCTATTACTACAGTTCATAAAATTACAAGTAGTAGTGAAGCTCTTCTTACAAAGCTACAAATTACATGGAAGAAAAAATAAAAAGCGTAAAACATATAGTTTAACGCCTAATGTAAATACTAGCTAATATTATATATTAGTTAGTATTACACATTTATTTCACAAATCATTTTTCCCTTTATATACGCTTTACTAACCTTAGCCGAAAATACCTTAATATCAATAGCTTTTGAAATATTTATTTTATATTCTTTATTTTTTATAGCATTTTTTATTTCACTTACCCTTGTATATTCTTTATTAAACTCTGTACTAACACTTCCAAGCTGCATAGGGTAATGACTATCACTTCCTGTTACATATGGAATATCTAATTCATTAGATAAACCTTCTACTTTTTCCCTAGTACACTCTAAGCCTTTAGTAAAAATATCTGTAGCATTTAAATCTAATGCATCTAATCTTTTTAAAAAATCTTTAGGCTGAAGATATAGCTTATGACTATCTCTATAAGGATGACTTCCTATTATTAAGCAATTATGCTTTTCACTAAATTCTATTAATTTTTCAAACTCTATAAAATTAGGTTTTATCCTATAATCATTTAAAAAACATCTTAAATTTAAAATATCTTCCCTATTACCGCTTACTATTACATGTCCTCCATTTTTTATGTCAACTTCCATACCTAAAAAAACTGAAAAATCATTTACTATATACTTATCTCCTACATACTTATAATTATCTTCTAAATATTTATAAATGCTTTTTATATCCTTTGCATTAAAATGTTCACATAAAACAAAACCATTTAAACCTTGTTCTTTAGCATATTCTATACCTTTTAAAAACAATTCCTCATTAAAATCCGACTTTTTACTTAATAATCCATGTACATGAAAATCTAATTTCATAATAACCTCCTAATTAAAACAGTTTTCCTATATATACACTTACTCCTACTAAAATAGTTGAAACTACTATAAATTTAAAATCACTTTTTCCTATTTTCATATATGCTAACTTTAGCTTTTTAGCTTTAGGATTTTCAACACTTTCTGTAAATCCCTTTGTTTCAAGTGCCTCTACTGTACTTCTTATTCTTTTTGCAGTATTTAAAATCATAGGATAAAATGCTTTCATTAATATTTTTATATAATAAACAACAAAGTTTAAGCCAAAAAGCTTTTTAGTTTTAGGTCTTTGTCCCCTTAGTCTAAAGGAGTTAAATATTCCATTGTATTCATCTATTAATATAGGTATCATTCTATATCCATAGGATATTCCAAATCCAAATTTTGCAGGAAGTCCAAATCTTATTAAAGCGTCACTAAGCTTTTCTGGGTCCATACTTGTAAATATACAAATAGTAGCTAGAGATATTATAAGTAGCTTTAAAGAAACTATAAATAAAGATATAAAAGCGCTAATATCCCCACCAATAATTACTGCAAGTACACTTACAGTTAAGTTTTGACTTACGAAACCTATTGCAAGTATTCCAACTATAAGTGGACTTACTCTACAAAAATAGGCAAATATTGATGTAGCTAAAAATAAAGTTATAAGAACTGGTATTTCACTTATAAACCATGGAAGTAAGCTAAATACTAAATACCAAATTATAAGAACCCTTGCATCAAGTTTTGATAATATTGAATTAGGATTTCCATAAGCTGCTCTCATTATTTCAAATTTTATATTTTCTATACTTAAAAATTCAGACATATTAGTAAGTAACTTCATACACTATTCACTCCTAGATTATTTGTCTTTGCTTTTTATAAATTTCACTTACACTTAAACACATATCATCTAAATTTAGCTCATGACTTAACTGAACAACTTGAGGGGGAACTAGCCCTGCTTTATCTAGGATCTCTTTACTTTTAAATAAATCTCTTGTTAATCCATCAAAAATTATATTCCCTTTATGCATAACTATAACCCTTGTTGCCCAATCAGCAACTAACTGCATATCATGGGTAGCTACAATAGATGTTTTTATATGTTTTTTTAATATTTCTAAAAGCTTCAAAAGTTCTTTTCTTGAAGAAATATCTAAACTTGCAGTAGGCTCGTCTAAAAGTATAATCTCTGGAGTCATTCCCATTCCTATAGCTAAAGAAACACGTCTTTGCTGTCCTCCTGATAAAAGCCTAGCATCTTTTTTCCTTATATTATTTAAATTTAACTCTTTTAATATTTCATCTACTATAATCTCACTATTTTCTATGTCTCTAGACTTTAAAAAGTAAGCTACATCTTTTTCTATAGAATCATCAATAAACATTTCCTCTGGATTTTGTTGTATATATGAAACTAAATTTGAAATTTCCTCTGGAGATTTATTTTTTATACATTCTCCATTTAACTTAACACTTCCACTTACAGTTTTTACTAGCTTTGAAATAACCCTTAACATAGTTGATTTTCCTGCACCATTATTACCAACTAAAGCTATTCTCTCACCTTCATAAAGCTTTAAATTCATGTTATTAAGTATTATTTTCTTTTCCTTGTTATAGTCTTTATAACCTGCTACTACATTTTCAAACTCTACAGTTACTTTTGAGTTATTTATAACCTCTCCACTATAAATATCTAAATCAATTTCTGCTTTTTCAAAGAAGACTTTTCCTTCTTCAATAGTAATAGGAAGATTATTTATCCCTTGTCCATAAAGGTTATATGCTACTTGAGTAACCTGTGGAGGAAATATATTACTTTTCATTAATTCTTCAACAGAGTTAAGTGCTGATTTTACATCTCTTTTCCACTTAATTACCCCATTATTTAAAAGCACTACTTCCTTACAATAATCTGCTATAAACTCTGTATTATGTTCTATAACAATAACAGTTATACCGTATTTT
Source organism: Bacillota bacterium (assembly GCA_023389275.1). Taxonomy (GTDB): domain Bacteria; phylum Bacillota; class Clostridia; order Clostridiales; family Caloramatoraceae; genus Clostridium_AB. The sequence goes on along the minus strand of JAEWEN010000013.1, from coordinate 5,515 downwards.
TCATTTAACATTTTTAATTTTTCATAGGTATGTTTAGCATGAAAAGGATCAAGTTGTGCTACTGGCTCATCAATAATTACATACTTAGGCTTTAGAGCAAGTACTGAAGCAAGAGCTACTAAGTGTTTTTGACCACCAGACAATTGCCATACGTATTCATTTTTTAAATATGATAAATCTAAAATCTCTAAAGCATTTAATGCTCTTTCTTTGTAATCCTCAAATCCATAATTTAATGCACTAAAAGACACCTCATCTAAAACAGTTGGTCTTACTATACTATTTTCAAAATCTTGATATACATAACCTACATTTGTAGATAATTGTGATACAGTTGATTTAAGAGTTTCTATTCCATCAACATATATATTTCCTTCTATATCACCTACGAAAAAATGTGGTATTATTCCATTAAAAAGTTTACACATTGTAGATTTTCCTGACCCATTTGATCCAACTATTGCTATAAATGTACCTTCTTCAATATCTAAACTAACATTATTTAATGTATTATCATTTTGACCTGGATACCTAAAACTAACATTTTCTATTCTTAACATAATAAGTACATCCTTTAACTAAAAGTATTTACATTTTTATTTGATTTTTTAGTGTAATATTTCCATATTCCTAAAACAAGTATTACAGCAGCTAAAATTGCTACATATATATAATTTCCACCTAGTAAATTTTCAAATTCTAATTCAAAATCTATTAAATTTAAATCCATTTCATCTAAAAACGCTGCTCCTGCTGATAATAAAACTAATACAAAAGATACTAAAACAATCTTTGGATTTATGATTTTGCTCCACTCTATTTCTGGCTTTTCTACTCTAGGCTTCATACCTAAAAGTGGCTCTATTTTTCCGTAAAGCTTTGGAACTAAATACATAGCCGGAATTGCTCCAAATATTATACCTGCTAATATAAAGTCATTAACAAACTCAAAACCTTGTATTACAAATATACTTTCATAAAGCCCTTCAACTGGTTCAAGATCAGCAAGTCCTATAAGAACCTTAGCTATATCAACGGCACCTCCAACAAACTTGTCTATTCCAACTGTAAGACATGCTGCTAAAAATACTTGCTTTTTGCTTAAAGGATTAGATACTACCATTCCACCTATGAAAATAGCCATTGCTAATTGAATAAAACCTTCAATCTCCCCAACGCCTCCAAAGTTCCCCATAAGTAATCCACCAAATATTACAGAACCAAAAGCTGCTCCTATTGCAACTGAAAAAGGATCAAATAGTATTGCAAGTGATATTGCTATAAATGCAAAGTAAGGAACCCTTAACTCAACTGGTCCTATTGAAAACTCTGGTATAATTTGAGTTACTAAATCTGACAATCCAAATATAGTCATAGATAAAATAAATACCATAAACTTTTGATTTGAAGTTAACTTTCTTTCACTTTGTAAACTATTCATACTTAAACCCCCATTTAATTTGATAATTAGATAATATATCAAGTTTGTTAAATACTAATTATCCCAGTATTGGCTTTGTGTAAAATATTCATTAAAATATATTATTGAATATTTTTATTCATTATTATATTATTTATTTAAAAGATACTTTTAAGGAGGATTTATGTACTTACCTAATATAGATCAAGTTAACCTTACAAAAAACGAAAAAACAATTTATAACTTTATACTTTCTAAAGGTGAATCTATTTACCTTTATACAGAAATAGATATATCTAAAAACACAGGTGTAAGCCAACCAACAGTTTCAAGGTTTTGGAGAAAAATAGGGTTTAATAACTTTAAAGAATTTAAAGAAAACGTAAAAACTTTAAATATATCACCTACACCTTCAGAAAAATTTAAATCCACACTTAGCTCTGATAAATTTAACTACAAAAATTATCTTAACCACACAATATCTTTACTTGAGTCTAGTGTTAATAAATTAGATGAAGATAAATTTAATAAAGCTGTTAACTACTTTATAAATTCTAGAAAAATTTTTACCCATGGAATTGGACCTTCAGAGTCCTTATGTGAACTACTAAAATTTAGATTAAAAAGATTTGGACTTAATGTGTCTTGCCTTCCTTCTACTGGACAGAATATATACGAAGAACTTATAAATACATGTGAAAATGATTTATTTGTACTATTTTTATTTAGTCATTATCATCCAGAAACCTATGTGATTATTGACTTTGCTAAGAAAAATAACATTAAACTTGTTTTAATAACAGATATGATTATAAAACCCTTTGAAGATGAAAATATAATTACCCTTTATATTTCTAGAGGCGAGTTATTTGAATTTCATTCACTTACTGGACCATTGTTTTTAATTGAAAGCTTAATAGTAAGTATAGGAATAGCTAGAGAAAAGCTTTCTTTAGAAAAGCTTAAAAAATTAGAAGAGTTAAGAGACACTTACGAAGAGTTTATTCCACGTAAATTGAAATAAACAAAAGCGCTAAAATTTATTTAGCGCTTCCTTCATACAAATAAAATTTCATTTCATTTTTTACTCCAATAGGTACTTCGAATACTTTTTCTCCACACCTCTCTAAACCTTGATACTCATAAAATCCATAATTACAACTACTATCAGTATATAGATAAAAATCATTTACCCCCACTGTTTTAAAGTAGTCTAATGCCATTTTAAATAGCGATTTACCTATACCTAAGCCACGGCATTTTTCATTTACAGCAAAAAATGCTATCTCCCCATCATAATTTTTACCTCTATCCTCTAATAAGCTTTTATCTAAATCACTTATTACATCAAATGTACTTGTTATTTTTCTTCCTTCATTGCTTATAAGTATATTTATTCCTGCTATTAGCTGTGGAAATAAGTATTTAAGTGATTTTCTATAATCTTTTATACTTTTAGCCATAATTATTCCTACTGGCTCGTCATCTAGTAATGATACCATAGTAAACGTTTGATTTGATAAACAACTAGCTAAATATAATCTAGCCATCTTTTTTGCTACTTTTTCTGAGCAAAACAAATCGTACTTCCAAGTATTTCTTATTATTGTCTCAATATATTTTGCATCTTCTTTTCTATATTCTCTAAATTTTATACTTAAGTTCATTCTTATCTCCTTTTATACATAATCTTTTCTCATTAATAGTTATATATATTTTTATATTTTTTTATATAAAATATCGAAATAACACCTGCTAAGAGTTCTGAAATAGGTACAGAAAGCCACAATCCATTTATTCCCCAAATTAACGGTAAAACAATAATTGCTATAGATAGAAATACAAAGCTTCTTGAAAAAGCTATTACAGCTGAAGTTCTTCCGTTTGACAATGCTGTAAAAAGCATACTCGAAAAAGTATTAAACCCTACTATTAGTAAAGCTAATGAAAATAACTTATTTCCACTTACTGCAAGGTTATATGCAGTTGAATTTTGTTCTGTAAAAGCACCTACTAGTATATTTGAACTAGCAATAGCTAAAACAGTTGTTACAATTGAAACTATACTTATAAACTTAATGCTTATATTTTTTATGATTCTAAGTTTTAAAGTTTCATTTGCTCCATAAAAATAGCTTAATAGTGGTGACACCCCTAACATGTATCCTATATATAATGCACCCATTAATCCAAAAACATAAAAGGTTATTGTACTTGCAGCTACTCCACTAGGCCCTGCAATAGTTAGCATCTTAGCATTAAATAACATTATTACAATCCCACTCACTAAATTTGATGCAAACTCTGAAATCCCATTACTAAATGTCTTTAATACAACTTTCAAATCAAATCTCAATGATGAAAAATATAAAAATGTCTTTTTATTTATAAAGTTAGAAAATAAAATAATACAAGGTATAAGCATACCAAATCCACTTGAAATAGCAGCTCCTGCCATTCCCATAGTCAAAATTTTTATCATGACAAAATCTAATACGATATTTATAATCCCTCCAATAAGAGAACTTATCATAGCTAGCTTAGCTCTACCTGCACCAATAGTAAAAATCTGAAAAACAGCAAATAATATTTGAGGAATTATAAAAAAACTATATGAAAACAAGTACTCTCTGCACAACTCTCTTACAGACTCTGATACATTAAATATAGCAATAAAGGACTTAGTAAAAACTATAAAAAGTATACTTAACAATAAGCCAATACTTGCTGCAATAAAGGATAAGGTAGTAAAGTCCGTTCTTGCTTCATGTTTTTTATTTTTACCTATTTTTTTCATTACTACAGCACTTCCTCCTGATGCAAATAATGCTCCAATAGCAATAAAAAAATTTAAATATGGTGAAATTAATGTTAAAGCTGATAATGCTTCATCTCCTAAAATATTTGAAATAAACATACCATCTATCATAGAATAAGATGCCTGTATAAGTGACATAAATATAGTAGGTATAGCAATAGCTAAAATTCCTTTAAAAGTAATAGAATTAGTATAAATACTTTCTTTTTTCATTTTTTCTCCTTTCTAATTTTATCTTTGTGATAAAATCAATATAAAGTGTACAGTAACTGTAATGTCAATAGGAGGTTTTATTGTAATGAAAAATAATTCTGCTTTCTTTACAGCTGGAGAATTTGCAAAACTTCACCAACTTAATAAAAGAACTTTACACTACTATGACAGCGTTGGTATTTTTTCACCAAAATATAAAGGAGAAAATGGCTACCGCTATTACGCATATGAGCAAAGTATTGAACTAGAAAATATTTTAGCTTTAAGAGAAATAGGTATGTCTATTGAAGAAATACAGGTATATATAAAAAATCCTAATAAAGTTGATTTTCAAAAAATGTCAAAATCAAAAATATATGAAATAGAACAAACAATATCTCGACTAAAACAACTTAAAGCAATTCTTAAAGAAAAGTCGGAAATTCTTGATTTATGCGAAGAAATATATGATGGAAAAATTGAAATTGTAAACTTAAAAGAAGAATATTTACTTATGACTCCCCTACCTTTAATAGCCGAAACATCATCTAGTTTTCTAAACAACTCTAAAGCCATTATGGAGCACTTGAAAGCTTCATGGGAATTTAGTAATTATAAAAAAAGTTGTGGAAGCTACATTTCCTTAGATAAAATTAAAAATAAAAATTTTGAAAAATATGATGGTATATTTACACAAGTAGATAAAAATGGGAAAAACTTAACTATTAAACCACAAGGCCAGTATTTAAGAGGATTTTCTATAGGAAATTGGAATAAGATTCCTCTTCTTTATGAAAATATGATTAAATTTGCTAATGAGAAAACTTTAAACTTAAATGGATACGCCTTTGAGTGTGGACTAAATGAATTTGCTATTGCAAATGAAGATGAGTATATAACACAGATTGAAATTTTCTGTCATCCTTTACTATAAATAATACTAACAAGGAGTTTTCTACTTATAAATTGAAATAGAGAAAAAGCGCTAAAAATTATTTAGTGCTTTTTATTTTAATTATTTTTACAAAATCTTGTAATGAAAATATAATATTTACGTATTAACATATGAAACTAACTTAGCTAAG
>JAEWEN010000099.1 GCA_023389275.1 Bacillota bacterium | reverse complement strand
GTAGTGAAACATTAAAAAGAGCTGATATGAAAATATCTTTTTCTAAAATGACTTTCCCACATCAGCTTTTTAGAATAATGCTGCTGGAGCAGATATATAGAGGATTTAGAATAATGAAAGGTGAACCGTATCACAAGTAAGTGCGAACTTTACCAAAATTGGATATATAAATGAAAGGTAGGTCTGCTTTAATTCTGCAATGAAACTCACAAAAATCTAAAATTTGAATTTTTGTAGGTTATTGTAGTTTTATTCATAGGTTCTTCGTTTTTCACCTATTTCAGCAAATTAGAATTTGTTTTTTCTAATCTATAGTATTGAAAGAAATTGTAAAACATTCCACAAATATATTTTTTATATTCATTTCAGATTTAGGTTAAAGTTAGTAGTTATTCTTTTGTGTATATAAGTTATTTGAAGTAATAAAGTTTCAATTGAATTTGGATAAATATGAATATAAAAGTATTGAAAAAAAATAAAAGTTTATATATAATGTAATTATACTAAAATATAAACATGAAAAATATAAATGTAAAGGAGATGTAAATATGCGCAAAGAGGTAGTTTTTAACTAAACTAACTGAATAAGGATTATTTTAAAAAGTATATGAAAAAAATCTTGGATAACTCAAGGTTTATTTGTGGTAGAAACAATTATTAATAATATTGATATTACCATGTCTATTTGTGTACTCTAAAAATAATCAGTATTATAATGAGCATATTACATCTTTATTTGAAGAATAGGAAAACTGTGTTCTAAACACGGTATTTTTATGCCTATTTTTACTATATTTATAGATATGATATAAGACTTTAATTTGCATAGCTTAATCATAAGTTATATAAATTAAAGTTGTATATTTCATGTTTATATTTAGGTTATATAATTATGAGGCTGTAAGTGAATTATGTTCACTTACAGCTTTTTTTATTTAAGGAGATTATTTTGATGATTTATATATTTAAATATGAAGATTATGAAAAACAAATAAATTTTTTTAAAAATACTAGGATGGTGATTATTAATGGTTAATAAACTTTCAGCATATAAAACTTATTTATTATTTTCAGCTATTACAGCAATGTGTTTTTCACTAGTAGCTACAGTTATGATAGTGTATCACATTGAAACGGTGCATTTAAATCCACTTCAGCTTATACTTGTTGGAACTACTTTAGAAGTAGCATGCTTTATATTTGAAATTCCTACAGGAATAGTTGCAGATGTGTACAGTCGTAAACTATCTATTGTTATTGGTGTAGTTTTAACAGGAGTGGGATTTATTTTAGAAGGTTCTATTTCTAGTTTCGTTTTCGTACTTGTAGCACAGATTGTATGGGGATTAGGTTCTACTTTTATTAGTGGATCTGTTGAAGCTTGGATTGCGGAAGAAGAGAAAGATAAAGATTTGGATAAAATTTATATAAAGGGAGCACAAGCAGGACAGATAGGATCGGTTATTGGAATAGTACTAAGCACTGTAATAGCTAATTTATCTGTAAGACTACCTATTATAGTTAGTGGAGTCTTATTTATAATTCTTGCATTATTTTTATGGTTATATATGCCAGAAAATAATTTTAAATCATCTGCTCCAGAGGATTTAAATACTTTTAAAAAGATGGGATATACCTTTAAATCTGGTCTTAAATTTATAAAAAATAAACCTATAATTATAATTTTGCTTTCAGTAACTTTATTTTATGGATTATCCAGTGAAGGTTATGATAGACTTTCTAATATGCATTTTTTACAAGATACTATGCTTCCTAAACTTGGAAACCTTAAACCAGTGACTTGGTTCGGAATTTTTGGAATTGCAGGAATGATATTGAGTGCTATAGTAATGCATTTTATGGAAAAGAAGCTTAAGGATGATGATAAGAATAAAAATGGAAAGCTGTTATTATGTATAAATATATTTTATATATCATTTATGTTCATATTTGCTATTACAAAAAGATTTAACTTAATGCTAATAGCTTATTTAGCGACAAGTACCTTTAGAACTATAAATGAACCTATATTTAGTGCATGGCTTAATGGACATATAGATGACAAGGCCAGATCTACTGTACTTTCTATAAATGGACAAATAAATTCCTTAGGTCAAATTTTAGGTGGACCAATTATAGGAATCATAGCTACAAATATTTCAGTGAGTATGGGTATAGCATGTACTTCGTTATTAGTAACACCGGTATTAGTGTTATATATTGTTGCTATGATAATGGATAAAAAGGTGGTTGATAGAGTTGGAGGTATTGATTATGAAGAAAATAATTAATATAGGAATCGTAGCACACGTGGATGCAGGAAAAACAACTATAACAGAAAACTTATTATATTATAGTGGAGCTATAAAATCAGTTGGAAGAGTTGATTTAGGCAATACACAGACGGATTCTATGGAGCTTGAGCGTAAGAGAGGGATTACCATTAAATCATCAACCATATCTTTTAATTGGAATAATGTCAAGGTTAATATTGTTGATACTCCAGGACATGTGGATTTTATTTCGGAAGTTGAACGTTCATTAAGTGTTTTAGATGGAGCGATACTAGTTATATCAGGAGTAGAGGGTATTCAGTCACAAACAAGAATATTATTTGAGACATTAAAGGAGTTAAACATTCCAACAATAATTTTTGTAAATAAGCTAGATAGAATTGGGGCAAATTTCAATAAAGTATTTGAAGATATAAAGAAGAATATGTCCAATAAAGTAGTTAGATTACAAGAAGTATATGATGTAGGAAGCAAAGCTGTTTATATAAAAAAACTATTTGATACATGCATGATAAATGATGATGCTATTGATGTTTTATCAGACTTAGACGAAGCATTTTTAGAAAGATATATTGGTGGAATAGAACCTGATAAAGAAGAAATACAAGAAAAGCTTTCATTATATGCAAGTGAAGGAAGTCTATATCCAGTATTTTGTGGTGCGGCAGCAATTGGACTTGGAGTTGAAGACTTATTAGATGGAATTTGTAGTTATTTTCCATTTGCAGGTGATGATTGTGAAAGTGATTTATCTGGAGTAGTATTTAAAATCGAAAGAACAAGTAAAAATGAAAAGAAGGTTTATGTAAGATTATTTGGAGGAAAAATATCTGTAAGAGATAAAATTCAAGTACCTAATAAGGAGATAGCAGAAAAAGTAAAGAAAATTAATAGGTTAGAAAATGGGGGAGTTGTTGAAGCACAGAGGATAGAAGCAGGGGATATAGGTATTTTATATGGACTTACAAGTTTCCAAGTGGGAGATGTTATTGGAATTTCAAATGATAAAATTAAAAATATATCTATAGCTAAACCAGCATTAAAAACAACAATTTCTGCAATTGATAAAGAAAAAAATCCAGAGCTATTTAAAGCATTAACATTACTTGCAGAGGAAGATCCACTACTAGAATTAGAGATGAATGACATAGATAAAGAAATTTATGTCAACTTATTCGGTGAAGTTCAAATGGAAATACTAAGTTCCATGTTAGATGATTTATATGGAATAAAAGTAGAGTTTTCGAATATTGAGACTATCTATAAGGAAACACCTAAAGGTTTTGGAGCGTCAATAATGCATATGCAGGAAGACTTAAATCCATTTTGGGCGACAGTAGGCTTAGAAATAGAACCAGCAGGGAGAGGCGAAGGTCTTAGGTATATTTCTAATGTTTCAGTAGGGTCATTGCCAAAATCTTTTCAAAATGCAATTGAAGAAGCAGTTATTAAGACAAGTAAACAAGGATTATTTGGATGGGAGGTTACAGATGTAAAAGTCACTCTTAGCTGTGGTGAATTTTTTAGTCCAGCCAGCACTCCAGCAGATTTTAGAAATGTGACACCTATGGTATTCATGGAAGCATTATATAAAGCACAAACTGTTTTATTAGAGCCATTACATGAGTTTGAGTTAAAGATTCCTCAAAATGCTTTAAGCAAAGCGGTATGGGATTTAGAAACTATGAGGGCAACCTTTGATAATCCTATTGTTATAGGGGATGAATTCTCAATAAAGGGATTAATTCCAGTAGAAAATTCAAAAGAATATAAAATGAAAATAGCTTCATATACAGAAGGTAGAGGAATGTTTGTGACAAAATTTTATGGGTATAAGGAAGCTTCAGCTGAATTTTCAAAAGCACGCAAAAAAACAACGTATGATCCATTGAATAAAAAAGAGTATTTGCTTCATAAACTAAACGCAATTAGAGATTAAATTTAAATAGATAAGTTAAATTTTTATATGTAGGATTTAAATATAAGACATTCAAAGCCTAAAAGTAAAGGAAGGGTCGTCTGAAGAAGATGAAGACCCTTCCTTTTTTCATGTTACTATGCTTAATTGTAAGTGCTTGAAATTTGTAATATAATGTAAATAAAGTTTTTAATAATAAGGGGACGCACAAATGAAAATCGACTTTAAAATAACAAAAGATGACTATATAAGCTTCAATTTACATCATTTAGAAAACTCGAAATCACAGAAAAGTACATTTAACATACTTAGATATGCTGTACCCATAGTACTTTCTATACCAATCTACTTTACAGGAACGGGGATATTTAATCAACCGAATATATATTGGATTATAGTAGCGATAGTTTTTTTAGTCATTTGGATTTTAACATATCCTAAGCAATACAAAAAATTAGTAGCTAAAGAAACTGATAAACTCATAAGTTAAGGAGATAATTCATCAATATTTGGAAGTAAGACTTTAGAAATTATTGATGGGACAATAGTAGTAAAAGGGGATTCTATATCAGAAACAGTATCGTTAGAAAGTATAAAAGATGTAAAAGTTTACGAAGATATGATCCTTATATATATAAGTGGATTTGTAGCTCATATAATTCCAAGGAGATATTTAGATAAAGAAATAGAGAAAGAACTTATGAAAGAGCTTAAAAAA
>JAEWEN010000124.1 GCA_023389275.1 Bacillota bacterium | reverse complement strand
TCAAGATATTCTTTTGGAATATAACAAGTACTATCAGTTACTATTTTTATAGACATAAAATCACTCCAATATAATTTTTACATATAAATAACATTATACCTTTAATTAGACAATAAGTGTATATAATAGATGTTTTATACTTGTATAGAGTTATAGAAATATTTTTTTGAAAGATTAATACTAATTTAATATAAGAATTTTTAAGGAGGGGAAAATGGATTTAAGATTTGTAGTAGCATTTTTCTTAAGCTTAGGAATTGTTAGGATAATAGTATTAATAGTAGAGAAAATGAAAGATAAGGAATAATATATAGTGTAATTAATTTTAAAAAGGAAAGATATAATGTATATATTTATGCCTAAAAGATTTATTTCACCTTTTGAATATATTGATGATAATGAATTAAATATTTATAAATGTTTTAGAAAGGTAAGCGAAGAAGAATATGAAAAGGTAAGATTAATACTTAATAATAGTATTAGATATTTATTTTCAAAGGTACAAGGATATTCAGATTATATTACCAAAGAACAACTTTTAGATATTCAATTAGCTTTATTGAAAGAATTTCTAACAATAACTTTTGAAAAGTTAATATGTATAAGTGTTTCACAGGAGAAAAGAGATTCTATTGTTGATTTAAATGTTAATAAGTTTAAGGAAAAATATAATCTTCATGTTAATATTTTAGGATGTAAGTTTAATGAAACAAAAAAACCATTTACCAATGAAAAATTTGATTTAGAATTAAAAAAATTATTAGAGGAGTTTAAAACAGGATATTTATTAATAATAAATATGACAAGGGATTTTGAAGCTTATCAAATAAAAGATTTATTTAAAGAAGGCTTTTATACTATATACAATCTTTATATAAATAAAATAGAATGTTTTTCAGTTGTAAAAAGTAAAAACATAATTGGAATGAATGAAAAGCAACTTGAAAAATTTCATTTAGACAAGTTTGAAAAAATTTATGATGATTATATGAATGTATTTAATTGTAATTAATAAAGAGGCTATCTAATTTTTAGATGGCCTCTTTATCATATAAGGAATCAAAATATAATATAAATTTTAATATATAAATCCTTAAGGAGAATATTAAATTGGATAATATAAATTTAAAATGTACTCCAGAAAAATTAGCAAGGTCATTTATAAAAAGAGCTGCTAATGATATAGGAAATAGAAGTAAAACAAAAATAAATGCAATATGGGTTGAAACATCAGGATGCTTTGGAGAAATAATTTCTATGTTAGATTCTGAAAGTCCAGATATAGTGTACTTCTTAAAAAACATTGTTAATTTAGAGTTTTTAGGAAGCATAAATGGAGACGATGGGGAAAGGGCATATGAGAGAATACTTAATATGTTAAATACAGAATATATTTTTATAGTATGTGGAGCTATTCCTAAAAGGGATAATGGACTTTTTACAAGAGTAGCTACTTACAAAGGAAAAGAAATAACTGCATCTGAAATAACAACTATGATTGCTAAAAATGCAAAACATATTATTGCACTAGGAACATGTGCTGCTTATGGAGGTCCTACAGCAGCTAAACCTAATGTTTCAGAAGCTGTAAGTGTTCCAGAGTTTCTTCAAAGAAAAGATGTTATAAGAATACCAGGATGCCCTGCAAACCCAGTATGGACAATGGGAATAATAAGTTATTTAATATCCTATGGTTTGCCAGAGGTTGATAGTGAAGGAAGACCTATAGCTTATTATGGAAGATTTATACATGAAGTATGTGAAAGAAGGGGATTTTTTGATAATGGTATATTTGCAAAAAAGTTAGGAGATCCAGAGTGTATGTTTATGTTAGGGTGTAAAGGTCCTATAACAAAGGCTTATTGTCCTATTAGTAGATGGAATCAAACACAATATTGGCCTATAGGAGTTAACACTCCTTGTATTGGATGTGCAGGAGAAGGTTTTCCAGATAAAGCATCACCATTTGTTCAGTATGGAGGAAGCATATGAAAATAGTTATAGATCCTGTTACTAGAGTAAGTGGACTTTTAAAAATAGAAGTTGAAATACAAAATAACAAAATTGTAAGTGCGAAAAGTAGTGGAGGACAATTTAGAGGCTTTGAAAAAATATTTGAGGGGAGAAATCCTTTAGATGCTGTATGGTTGTCTCCAAGAATATGTGGAATATGCTCTACTCATCATACAGTTACTTCATGTTTAGCACTTGAAAATGCTTTTAATGTAACACCTGATTTAAATGGAGAAGCTATTCGTCAAATAGCTAATGGTTTTGAAGTACTTCAAAACCATTTAAGACAAATCTATTTTTTTGCATTTCCAGATTATGTTCAAATGGAAAATATAAATCCTTTATTTAAAACAGAATCACCAAGTAATGCAGATTATAGATTACCAATTAGCATTACAACTAAAATAAATAATGATTATATTGAAGCTGTAAAATATAGTAGAGAAGCGCATAGAGCAGGAAGTATGATTCTTGGCAAAATGCCACATGGTCATGGAATATTTGTAGGTGGAACTACAATAAACCTAAATATCCCTCAAATAGAGGCACTTTTATATACAGTTAATTCTATAAAGGAGTTTATAGAAAGTAGCTTAATAGAAGATATTTTAATAATAAGTAAATACTATAGCGATTATTTTAAAGTAGGAAAGGGTCCAGAAAATTTCATGAGTTACGGATTTTTTAATAATCCTGAGTTTCCTGTTAAATATTTAGATGCATCTGTAATTATAAAGGGAGTTCGAGAAGAGTTTAATAAAAATAATATTACAGAGAACATAAAAAATTCTTGGTTTCAATATAATGAAGGTGAGATAAATGTAAAACCTGGGGTGAGTCCTCCTGCAAATCCTAATCCTTATAAGGAAGGTGCTTATAGCTGGGTTTTGGCATCAAGATATAAAGGAGAAGCTATGGAAGTTGGTCCTCTTGCTAGAGGTATTCTTTCAGGAAGTTACAAAAACGGTGTATCTACAATGGATAGGCTTATAGCTAGGGTACTTGAAGCTAAAAAAATTTGTGAGTGTATTGAAGGCTTATTGAAAATTATAAAATTAGAAAATGCTAAGCAAAAGGAGTGGAAAGTGCCAAAGGAAGGGTTTGGAGTAGGACTTATAGATGCAGCTAGAGGTACTCTTGGACATTGGGTAAACATAAAGGAAGGTAAAATATCAAATTATACTATAATACCTCCATCAACATGGAATTTAGGACCAACAGATGAAAAAGGAGTTTTAGGAACAGTTGAACAAGCTTTAGTAGGAGTTGAAATAAATAATCCTAAGTATCCAGTTGAAATAGGAAGAATAGTTAGAAGTTTTGATCCTTGCTTAAATTGTGCTGCTCATGTAACAAGTGATGTGTACAAACCTTTTCAGGTCAATATAGTATGATTAAAGTTTTTGGTATTGGAAATATACTTTTATGTGATGATGGTATAGGAGTTAAAGTAGCAAAGTATTTGCTAGACAATAAACATATTTTAAATAGCAATATAGAAATCATAGTTGGTGAAACTGATTATATGTATTGTATAGATAATATAAAAAAAGGGGATAAGGTAATTATAATTGATAGTACTTACTTTAACATACCTCCAGGTATGATAACAAAAATTCCCCTAGAAAAATGTGATGAGTTTGTATCAGGAGATGTTACATCACATGATATAAGTCTTTTAAGGATTTTAAGGTCAGAATATAGAGAAATAAGTGGCTATTTAGTAGGAATAGAAATAGATAAAATAGATTATGATATAAACCTTTCAGAAAAATTAAATGACAAATTTTATGATATATGCTATTCAGTAGCTAAAAAAATAAACAAAGTTTCTAAGGAGAAAATATATGCACGAAGTTTCTATGATGTGTAGTGTAATTGAAATGGTTGAAGAGCTATGTTTTAAAGAGGGTATGAAATCAGTAGGCGAGATAACACTTCACATAGGTAAATTAACATGTGTTGAAGAAAGTGCTTTAAAATTTGCTTTTGAGGCTATGAAAAAAGATGAGCTTTTAAGTAAGGCTATTTTAAAAATAAAGTCTATAGAAGGAAAAGCATATTGTGAAAATTGTAAAAATGATTATAGGATAGACTTTAATAAAAGAAACTGTCCTGTATGTAATAATTTTAGTAACACAATAATTTCTGGAGAAGAAATCTTGCTTTATAAAATAGAGGGGGAATAGGTATGAAGCAAATTGTTATAGAAAGAAATATCTTAAAGAAAAATGATGAAATAGCAGAAAAACTTAAAAATACACTGAAAGAAAAAGGTGTATATACTATAAATTTATTAGGCTCTCCAGGAGCCGGAAAAACTACTTTGCTTGAAAATATAATAGTAAACTTAAAGGATAAAATAAATATAGCTGTTATTGAAGGTGATCTTTATACTGCAAAAGATGGAGAGAGAATAGAAAGTCATGGAGTTGAAGTAGTTCAAGTAAACACAGGTGGAGGATGTCACTTAGATTCTTCTATGGTGGAAAAAGCTATAGAAGAAATAGATATAGATAACTTAGACCTTTTAGTTATAGAAAATGTAGGAAATCTTGTTTGTCCTGCTTCATATGACTTAAGTGAAAACATAAGAGTTGTTGTTACAAGTGTTACAGAAGGAAATGATAAGGTTGCAAAATATCCTGCAATGTTTAAATCATCATCTAGTATAGTACTTAATAAAATAGATCTTTTAAGCTATACAGATTTTGATTTAAATGAGTTTTATAAAGATGTTAGAAAAGTAAATAAAGATGCAAAAGTAATAAATGTTTCCTGTATAGATAAAGTAGGAATTAATAATCTTTGTACATTTATATTAAAGGAAATTAAAAGAAATAAAAATGTATAGTATATTAAATAAAGAATTAGAAGAAATAAAATGTAGTGATCCTATTAAAAAAGCTATAGACCTATTAAATAATAATAAAATATTATGTATAAAAGGTGCTGGAGGATACAATTTAATATGTAAATTAGATGAAGAAACTATAAACCGTCTTAGAAAAAGGAAAAAAAGACCTAAAAAACCTTTAGTAGTTATGATGAAAAATATAAATATAGTTAAAAAATATTGCTTTTTATCTAATAAGGAGGAAAAAGAACTTTTAAGTGATGAAAGTCCTATTGTTATATTAGAGAAAAAGCAAAAAATGCTAGATAACATATCTTTTAACTCATCAATTGGAGTAATACTTCCATATATAGATATTCACAAAAGAATAACAGAGGAAATAGACTGCTTAATATTTACAAGTGGAAATATTAGTACCTTTCCTATAATACACAAAGATGAAGACATTATAAAATTAAAAAATGTTTGTGATTACTATCTTATTTCTAAAAATACTATAGATATTTCAATAGACGATTCTCTTGTAAAATATCAAAATAATAATATTAGAGTTTTAAGACCAGGTAGAGGTTATTATCCACTAACTTTAAATAATAAAGTAAATAAAAATATATTATCTATAGGATCATTAATGAAAAATACATTTTGTATAGGGTTAGATAATAATATTTATATGTCACATTATTTAGGAGATATAGAAAATATAAGTTGTGAAAAAAGAATGACAAATGTTTTGGATTATGTAAAGAAAGAATATGATTATAAAATTGATACCCTAGTTTATGATTTACATCCTTATATGAATAAATTGGACTTTATAAAAAATTTTAAAGGAAAAAAGATAGAAATATATCACCATCATGCTCATATAGTTTCTTGTATGGCTGAAAATAATTATTTTAATAATGTTATAGGAATTGCATTTGATGGATTAGGGTATGGAGAAGATAATGCTTTACTTGGAGGAGAGTTTTTAATATGTAATTTAAAAACTTACAAAAGAGTAATGTCACTTGAAAAATTTTCTCTTCCAGGAGGAGATGATGCTGTTTTAAATCCTTGGAAAATAGGAGTTTCTCTTTTGGATAAGTTTTTAGGAATAAAAGATTTTTTTAATACTGATGATGAAAAAATAGTTTTAAAAATGCTTAGTAAAAATATAAACTCTCCTTTAACAAGTAGTATGGGAAGATTATTTGATGGAGTAGCTAGTATTTTAGGATTTAGGGAAAGTATAGGATATGAAGGAGAAGCTGCTATTTATTTAGAAGAAATAGCTAAAAAAGCAGATGATACTAGCTATTACAATTACAACATTAAAGATTATATTGAAATAAAAAATATTATAAAAGAAATATTAGAAGATATAAATAATGGAGTAAGTTTTTTTAATATAGCTAGAAAGTTTCACAATACCATTATAAGATTTTCAACAGAGGTATGTATAAGTATAAGAAATGAAACAGGACTTAAAACTGTTGCTTTAAGTGGAGGAGTTTTTCAAAATACTATTTTGTTAGAGGGAATAGAAAATAGTTTGAAAAATGTAGGGTTTAATGTTTTGACTCATAAAATAGTTCCAACTAATGATAGTGGAATATCTCTTGGACAAATATTTATAGCAGATAAATTAGAAAGTTTTTAGAGGTGAATTATGTGTGTTGCTATTCCAGGAAAGGTTATAAAAACATACAAAGGAAGAGCCGTAGTAGACTTTGAAGGTGTTAATATGGAGGTTAATACAGATCTTATAGAAAGTGTTAATATAGGAGATTACCTATTAGTTCACATAGGATGCGCTATTGAAAAAATAAATAAAATAGATGCTAAAGAATATAAAGATACTTTAAAATTAGTATATAGTATAGGTGATGAAAATGCCTTCAAATAAAATTTTAGTAAAAAGATTAATAAAAGGGATAAATAAGTTAAGTGAAAATATACAAGAAGATATAAATATTATGGAGGTATGTGGTACACATACTAGATGTATTTACGAATATGGAATACCATCGCTTTTACCAAGTAATATTAAGCTTTTATCAGGACCAGGATGTCCTATATGTGTAACACCAAATAGCTATATAGACTCTGTTGAAAATTTGACTTGTGAGAATATTATAATAACTAGCTTTCATGAAGTTTCAAATCTTAAAGAATTTATAAAACCGGTATACTCTCCATTTGATGCTTTAAGCTTAGCTAAAAAAACTGAAAAAGAAGTAGTGTTTTTAGGTATAGGGTTTGAACCAACATCGACTATTACTGCTATTGCTTTAAAAAGAGCAAAGGAATTAAATATAAATAATTTTTCACTGCTTAGTTATTTTAAAACTATGCCACAGGTATTAGAAATGGTTTCAAAAAATAATATTCAGGGGTTTATTTGTCCAGGTCACGTAGGAGCTATTATAGGAAATAATGTATTTAACAAAATTGCTATAAAATCAGAAAAGCCTATGGTAATGTGTGGATTTGAGCCTATGGATATTTTGATTGGAATACATAAGGTTTTAAAAATGATTTATTTTAAAAAATATAAGTGCTCAAATGTTTATAATAGAGTCGTTAAAAAAGAAGGAAATAAAAAGGCGATAGAACTTATAAATGAGGTTTTTGAAAATGATAATTCTGTTTGGAGAGGATTTGGAGAAGTAAAAAAATCAGGATTTAAATTAAGTAAAGAATATGAAAGATTTAGTGCTTTTAAAAGGTTTTCTATAAAGTCTACTTTACAAGAAGAGAAAAGTAGCTGTATATGTAGTGAAATAATTCAAGGTAAAAAGTCTCCTAAAGAGTGTACAAACTTTAATTTAAATTGTAATCCTAAAAATCCTATAGGGCCTTGTATGCTATCAAGTGAAGGGGCGTGTAGAATATGGACCTTATAAAGATAAGCCATGGAAATGGAGGAGAAGAGACAAAAGACTTAATAGAAAATATATTTTATAAGTATTTTAAAGTTGAGGAAAAATATAAAAATAAAGATTCAGCAATAATTGATTTAGCTGGAAGTATAGTAGTAACAACAGATAGCTTTGTGGTAGACCCTATATTTTTTTCAGGTGGGGATATAGGAAAACTAAGTATTTGCGGAACTATAAATGACATTTCTGTAAGTGGTGCAAAACCTTTATATTTAACAGCTGCATTTATTATAGAAGAAGGGTTTTCATTAAAGAGTCTTGAAAAAATAGTTTCTTCAATGGCAAAAGAAGCAGAAAAAAATAATATAAATATAATAGCAGGTGATACTAAAGTTGTTGAAAAGGGAAAGGGAGATAAAATATATATAAATACAACAGGAATAGGTATTTTAGAAAAAAATCTATATAGTGAAAATATATGTGAAGGTGATAAAATAATATTAAGTGGAAGTATTGCAGATCATGGAATATGTATTTTAAATGAAAGAGAAAACATATGCAGTATTAAAGAGATAAAAAGTGACTGTACAAGTGTTTATCCTATAGTAGAAAAAATTATAAGTCTTAATTATAATGTAAAATTTATGAGAGATCCTACACGTGGTGGAGTAGCACAGGTGTTAAATGAAATATCTACTTTAACAAATAAGAGTATAAGAATATATGAGAATAAAATACCTATAAAGCCAAAGGTTAAATCTCTTTGTAAAATACTTGGGATAGATCCTTTGTATGTTGCAAATGAAGGTAAGGTTTTAATTGTAGTTTCAAAAGAAGATGCTGAAAAGGTAGTTAAAACCTTGAAAAATATAGATATATCAAATGATGCAAGTATAATAGGTGAAGTTGAAAAAGGATGTGGAGTAGTACTTGAAACATTAATTATGGGAGAAAAAAAGATTTCAAGTTTTACAGGTAATATTATACCTAGAATATGTTAAGGTCATAGCAAATGCTATGACCTTTTTTTATAGTTTAATTTTTACTGAAAAATCCTCTTTATAGTTGTCTTTATTAGGTGAATTTTTATTTAATATATTAGGAACTAGCTCAATTTCTGTTAAATCTTCTGTATTTATCATAAACTCTGAATTATGTCCTC
>JAEWEN010000092.1 GCA_023389275.1 Bacillota bacterium | reverse complement strand
TTGGAATAAGATTTAATGGTCCAGAGGATAAAAATTTAAATACAATAAAGATAATTAAGTAAGGTGAAAATATGGGTAAAATATTTTGTTTAATGGGAAAAAGTAGTTCAGGTAAAGATACAATATTTAAAGAAATAATAAAAGACAGCTCTTTAGATTTAGATGTTATAGTATCTTATACAACTAGACCTAAAAGAATAGGTGAAACTAATGGAATTGAATACTACTTTGTATCAAACGCTGAGCTTTTAGAGTATAAGGAAAAAGGAAAAATAATAGAGGAAAGAGTTTATAACACAGTTTATGGTGATTGGCACTATGCAACTGTTGATGATGGAAGATTAGATTTTAATAAAAGTTATTTGCTTATAACAACACTTGAGGCATATAACAGTTTAAAGTCTTATTACGGGGAAAATATGGTAAAACCTATATATGTACATGTAGATGATGCAACTCGTCTAGAAAGAGCTATAGAGAGGGAAAAACAGCAGGAAAATCCTAACTATGAAGAGATATGTAGAAGATTTTTAGCTGACAGCAGGGATTTTAGTAGTGATAACCTTAAAAAGTCTGGTGTAAATAAGTTTTATGTAAATAATAATCTTTTAGATTGTATAAATGAAATAAAAGAATATATAAAAAGTGATTTATAAAAAAGCTAAGTGGTTTAGTTAAATCTATTACCACTTAGCTTTTATCATTACAACTATTACTATTAGTAGAAGGGTTACTATTAGTATTACTAGCATTATTAGTACTTTTCTTTTTATTATTTTGTATTTGTTGTTGAGTTGCCATTAAAGTAATTAAGTCTCCTACAGCATCAAACATACTTCCTAAAATTAACTGATCATTAATACTTCTACCTTTAGCTATATCTACAGCTAATATAGTGGTAAGGACAGCAAGCTCCCTAGGTGTTAAAGAAGAAAATGAGTCCATAATAATCACCTCATTAATATATATGTAAAATTAAGCAGTATTATTTCAATATGGTAATTTGTTAGAATTTTATGTATAATAAGAATATAACTTATTCACTTAAATAAAGTGAATTATATAGGAGTGATTTATATGAAACTTGTAATAGCAATTGTACACGATGACGATGCACACGAGCTAATAAACACACTTAATAAGTCAGGTTACCAGGTAACAAAGCTTGCTACTACAGGAGGTTTCCTTAAAGCAGGTAACACAACACTTTTAACAGGTGTTGAAGATGATAAAGTTTCTGATGTTAAAGATATTATTAAAAATATATGTAAAAAAAGAAGTGCAACTGTTGCACCACCTACATCTATTGTAGGAGGGGGAGGAATGTATATTCCATCTCCTGTTGAGGTTACAATTGGAGGAGCAACAATATTTGTACTAAATGTAGAGGATTTTGAAAAAGCTTAAAATAATAGTAAATAAGACTTAGATATTTCTAAGTCTTATTTGTTTTTAAAAGGCTTTTAGGTTAAAATAAGTGATAGATTAACTGTATTGAGGTGGTAAAGTGTTTGATACTTTAGGACAAGATGAAACAAAAAAGCTGTTTAATATTTCTTTAAAAAGCCATAAAATAGCTCATTCTTATCTTATTGAAGGAGAAGAGGGCCTTGGCAAAATGAATATGGCAAAATATATAGCTGCATCACTTCTTTGTAAGTCAGGTAATAATGGAGCATGTGGCAATTGTATAAACTGTAAAAAAATAAATGAATTAATTCATCCAGATCTTAAAGTTATAGATGAAAAAACTATTAAAATAGATAATATAAGAGATTCTATAGATGAGGTTTACAAAAAGCCTTATGAAGGGGATAGAAAAGTTCTTATAATTAAAAACTTTGATACGGCAACAGTAGAAAGTCAAAATGCTATACTTAAAACACTTGAAGAGCCACCAAGTACTGCAACTATAATACTTTTAGCTAAAGATACACTATCTATTTTAGATACTATAAAGTCTAGATGCCAAATAATAAAAATGTTTAGAGTACATCCTTTACTTGTTAAAGAAAGATTAATAAGTGAGGGAATAGATGATACAAAAGCAGAAGCAGCTGCTATTTATAGTGAAGGAAATATAGGAGTAGCTAGAAAAGCCTGCAAGGCAGAATTTACTACATTAAGAAATGAAATTTTTAATATGGCTATTGATGTTTTTAAAATAAGTAAATTTGAGGCATTAAAGTACGGAGAAAAGCTTACAAAGTATAAGGATGAAATAGATGATGTTTTAAATATATTTACATCGGTTTATAGAGATATTATATTTTTAAAACTAGGGCAAGGTAACAATAGACTAGTAAATAGAGATAAAATGGAAATATTAGTTGAGGAAAGTTATAGATTATCTTATAATAAGTTAGACAAGTCGCTTAATATTATTAAAGATACAAGGAACTCTTTAAAAAGGGATACCAACTTTCAATTAACTATGGAAGTGATGATACTAGGTATACAGGAGGCCAAATAAATGATAACAGTTGTAGGTGTTAGATTTAAAAAAGCAGGGAAGATATATTATTTCGACCCTGATGAAATAGAAATAAAAAAAGGTGACAAAGTAATAGTAGAAACTGCTAGAGGACTTGAATTTGGTGAGGTTGTTATAGGTCTTAGACAAGTTCCAGAAGAATCAATAGTAGCTCCTTTAAAAAAGGTGATTAGAGTAGCTACTGAAGAAGATCTTCTAAAAAATGCATCTAATAAAGCAAAACAGGAAGAGGCATTAGGAATATGTCTTGAAAAAGTTCATAAACATGGATTACCTATGAAGCTTATAGATGTAGAGTATACATTTGATAACAGTAAAATTATATTTTACTTTGTAGCAGATGGCAGAATAGACTTTAGAGAACTTGTAAAAGACTTAGCGGCTATATTTAGAACAAGAATAGAACTTCGCCAAATAGGTGTTAGAGATGAATCAAAGGTTGTAGGTGGACTAGGACCTTGTGGTAGATCTATGTGTTGTTCAAGTTTCTTAGGTGATTTTGAGCCAGTGTCTATAAAAATGGCAAAGGAACAAAACCTATCACTTAACCCTACTAAAATCTCAGGGGTATGTGGAAGACTTATGTGCTGCTTAAATTATGAGCAAGAAACTTATGTTAAAATAAGAAAAAGACTTCCAAAGCCTACATCAATAGTACAAACTCCAGATGGTGTTGGGGAAGTAGTTGAAAACAACGTTTTAAAAGAATATGTAAAAGTAAAACTTAAAGTAGAAAAAGATACATTTGATATACGCCAATATGACCTTAAGGATATAAAAATCAAAAAAGGTGAGTTTGAACATATAGAATTATCAGAGGAAGAAATTAAAAAGGAATTAAAGGAAATAGTTAAAAATGAAGATATAGGGAATATTTCTGACCTATTAAAGGATTAGAAAGCTTGCCATAATACCGAAAAGTTGTGTATAATTAGCACATAGTTTATTACAAACTACTTAGTAAGTTATAACGCTTTTCTTACTAAGTCAAATTTTAGGAGGGGTTTTTTATGGCATTTAAAATTAATGAAGGATGTATTTCATGTGGAGCATGTGCTGCTGATTGTCCAGTAAGCTGTATTTCTCAAGGAGATTCAATTTATGTAATCGATGAGAGCACTTGTATTTCATGTGGAAACTGTGCAAACGTTTGCCCAGTAGGAGCACCAGCAGAAGCATAGTTAATAAATTTTAGAACATACTTTAAAAGACTACTTAATGTTTTAAGTAGTCCTTTTATTTGGAGGAAAAAATGGGGAAGTTTAAAGGGATATTTGCATTGTTGTTATTATCTTTAACATTGATTTCTTGCAAAAGTGCATCTACAATCGATGTTTCAAAAATTGAGGTTAATAAAGAATCAACTAAAGATACCTCTAAAAAGCTGTTAGCACCTAAAATTGAATTAATAGATATTAATGGAAAAAAGAAAACCTTAGAAGCGTTAAAAGGAAAAACAGTAATAGTTAACTTTTTTAAAACGTGGAATATAGAAAATGCAGAGGAAATGGCTACACTGTTTGATGTAAGCAGTTCCTATAAAAATATAGAAACCCTATTTATAAATGTAGGAGAAAAACCAGAAGAGGTTAAAGAATTTATAAAAGAGCCTCTTGTGCCATCAAGTAATATTTTGTTAGATACTAAGGAAGAGGTTAGAAAAAGCTATAATGTAGAAAGTCTTCCTACAACATATATAATAGATAAAGATGGGTATGTTTTTGCAAGACTTGCAAAACCTACAACTAAGGAAGAGATTATAAATATTATAGAAGGGATGCAACAGTAATATATGTTAAAAACTGGAGAAAAAATAGAAGATTTAGATCTTAAAGGACTTAAAATAATTCAAAACAAAGACTGGTTTTGCTTTGGAATAGATGCTGTACTTTTAGCAGACTTTGCTGAGGCAAAACATAAAAGCAAGGTAGTTGACTTTGGTACAGGTACAGGAATAATTCCTCTTTTAATGGAAGGAAGATATTCACCTTGTGAAATAATAGGACTTGAAATTCAAGAAGAAGTAGCTGAAATGGCTCAAAGAAGTATAAAGCTTAATAATCTTGAAGATAAAATAAAAATATTAAATGAAGATATAAAAAACTATAAAAAAATAGGACCAGGAACCTTTGACATTGTAGTTTCAAATCCACCTTATAAAAAAGACAGTACAGGTCTTAAAAACCCGACAGATAAAAAAGCTATATCACGTCATGAAATATTAATAACCCTTGATGATATTATATTTTCAGCATCTAAGCTTTTAAAATCTGGTGGAAAGCTTTGTATGATTCACAGACCAGAAAGACTTTCCCACATACTACTTGGATTTGAAAAGTATGGATTTGCACCTCGTAGATTAAGATTTGTGCATCCAAAGCTTGGAAAGTCACCTACAATGATATTAGTTGAAGGTGTAAGAAGTGGAGGAGACTTTTTAAAGGTAGACCCACCACTATACGTATATAATAAAGATGGTAGCTATACTGAAGAAATAAATAGAATTTATGGAAGGTGATAAAGTGGGAGAGTTATATTTAGTTGCAACACCAATAGGAAATTTAGGTGATATTACCTTAAGGGCTATAGAAATTTTAAAAAATGCTGATTTAATAGCAGCAGAGGATACTCGTCAAACACTAAAACTTTTAAATCACTTTGAAATAAAAAAGCCTCTTATAAGTTATCATGAGCACAATAAAAAAGAAGCAGGACAAAAACTTATAGCAAAGCTTAAAGAAGGAAGTAATATAGCCTTAGTTTCAGATGCAGGAACACCTGGAATATCAGATCCTGGTGAGGATATAGTTTCTCTATGTATTGAAGAGGGAATAGAGGTTTTTGCATGTCCAGGACCGGTTGCTGGAATATATGCACTAACAGTATCAGGACTTCCTACAGATAAGTTTGTATTTGAAGGATTTATTGAAAGAGAAGGTAAAAAAAGAAGAGAAGATCTTTTAAGAATAAAAGGTGAAACAAAAACAATGATTCTTTATGAAGCACCTCATAGACTTCAAAAAACTTTAAGTGATTTATATGAAGCTGTTGGAAATAGAAAAATAGCAATATGTAGAGAACTTACTAAAAAGCATGAGGAAATTCTAAGACTTAATTTAAGTGAAGCTATAGACCATTACAGTGAAAAATCTCCTAAAGGAGAATATGTACTTATTCTTCAAGGACTTACTAAAGAAGAAATTCAAAAAGAAAAAGAAGAAAAGTATGAACACCTTTCTATAAAAGAGCATATATTAGAATATATAAACAATGGAAATAGTAAAAAAGAAGCTATTAAGCTAGTTGCAAAGGAAAGAAATATTCCAAAATCAGATGTTTATAAAGAAAGTTTAGATATATAAAAAAAGCCTAAGAATAACTTAGGCTTTTTAAATGGTTTATCGGTTTGTATGGTGGTTTAAACATTAAGTTCTAAATTTAGTTTATAGAAATAAGAAATTCTTATTTAAGCTCTTCTAAACAAGTATGACAAATGTTTTTGCCTTTGAAGTTTTCAACATCTTTAGCGTTTCCACAGAATATGCAAGCTGGTTGATACTTTTTAAGTATGATTTGCTCACCGTCAACATATATTTCTAAAGCATCTTTTTCTGCAATCTCAAGAGTTCTTCTTAACTCTATTGGAATTACTACTCTTCCTAGCTCATCTACTCTTCTTACTATTCCTGTTGATTTCATAACAAGATCCTCCCTTTTCGTATAACAAGTTTCGACAATTTTCAACGACATTAATAATAACAAAAATGCCAATTAAAGTCAAGGTGCAAGTAAAGCGTTTTACTTTTAAGTTTTTTACTTTTGTGTTATTACTTGTATCGTCTCTATTTATATTTTACACTAAATTATTCAATAAATTAACATAAAAACCTATAAAATTCTTAAATTTTACAAAAAAAATAATGTTTTTTAAGGAAATATGTAGAATTTATGTAGAAAATGTGTAGAAGTTGTGTAGGCAATATGGAAAAAGTCAGAAAAAATTACCAATTTTCTTTTAAATTTTTACAAAGTTAATAAAGGTAATTCGACAAAATAGTAAAATTATTCAATAAAAAATAGGCACCTTTCAGTGCCTAAACTACTTTCTTACTTAAAAACTTACTATTAGATATGTTTATTTTAAAATCAAATGGAGTAGTTGCTATATTAAAGTAGCAAATATTATCTCCTATGTCAGAAATCCATCTATAATTTTCAATAGTAATAAAATCAATTTTAGAAGTATTTAAAAGCTCTACACTTCCATAATGGGAAAACCATTTTAAAACTTCTTTTTTATTCATGTTTTGAGTTAGAGTATATATGTCAATCCTTTGTACACGAAGATTATACAGAGTAAATTTTCGATGAATAGTTCCATATCTATTTTTAAACAGAATCAAATCATCAAAATACTCAACATCCCTACTATTGTCAGGTTTAAATAGCTCGTACACTCCGCAAAAGTTTCTTTTTAACGTTCTAATGTCAGAACTGTTTAATTCAACATTAATGTGACTACCTTTTTTAAGAGTGGTAACCTCATCTGGTTTGAATATCAACTAAGACACCTCCAATAAAACTTTAAGCAACCACAAAAGATGTCCATAAATAATCTATCTATATATATAATAACACATAAATGAAAACTTTTAATTAAGATAAGGTAAAAAATTTAAAAATTTCAAACAATTTAGCTAATATACTAACTCTTTTAAATTATTTCAATGGAATTTAAGTAAAAAAACCATTTTACCTGCATATAGATTATTGAAAGAAGTAATAAAGAGGTGGTAATTTGGTTAATATTATTTGGTTTGTAATGATAATACTTGGAATATTAAGTTTCATAATAAAAGGGGAAGCAGGACTTTTAGTTGAAACAATATCCACATCAGCAGAAAAGTCAGTAAAGCTTTTAATAGCACTTGGAGGGGTTATGGCTATTTGGAGTGGAATAATGGCAATATGTAGAGCATCATCTTTAATAGATATTTTTTCAAAAGCACTAAGTCTTCCTATGAGATTTCTTTTTAAAGGGCTTTACGAAAAAAGTCCTAAAGCACAGGGAAATATTATTATGAATATAGCATCTAATATGTTAGGTCTTTCAAATGCTGCAACACCTTTTGGAATAAAAGCTATGGAAGATTTACAAAAAATAAATCCTAGAAAAGATAGAGCATCTGATTATATGGTTACTTTTTTAATAATAAACTCTGCTTGTATACAGTTTTTACCTACAACAGTTATTTCAATAAGAGCAGGGCTTGGAAGTGCATCCTCCTCAGATATTATAGTTCCAACAATTCTTGCAACAGGAGCTTCACTTATAGTTGGACTTTTTGTATCTAGTATTTTAAAAAGGTTTTTTAGATAAGGAGGGATAGTATGTCACAATACATAGTACCATTTATAATACTTTCTATATTAGTATTTGGTGTGTTTAAAAAAGTTAAGGTATATGAAGAGTTTGTTGAAGGAGCCAAAGATGGATTTAAGTCTGTTTTTAAAATAGCTCCCTTTTTATTAACAATGCTTTTTGCAATTGATATATTCAGATCATCTGGAGCTATGGACTATCTTCTTAAAATATTTTCACCAATAGCTAGTTTGTTTGGAGTACCATCAGGTGTTGTTCCTATGATACTTATAAAGCCGCTTTCAGGAAGTGCATCACTTGGGGTTATGACAGATATTATGAATACATATGGAGTAGATTCAATAGAGGGAAGAATAGCTGCTGTTTTAATGGGGTCTAGTGAAACAATATTTTATACACTATCAATATACTTTGGTTCACTTGGAATAAAGAAAATAAGACACAGCCTTCCCGCTGCTTTAATAGCACATATTATAGGAAGTATTGTAGCTGTTTATATATGTTATGCGTGGTTTAAATAAAAAAAATAATTCCTTCACGGGGGGCGGAAGGAATTATTAAGGGGGTTAAAGAAATATCCAAATCGTAAAAGGGGGATTGATATTTCTTTGTAGTTATATTTTATCCACTATAAAATTTTATATACATCAAAAAATAAAAAAAAGAAGGCAAAAGCCTTCTTTTTTTTAAAACTTAAATTTATTAACATTATCCATAAGCTTTTCGCTAGTTGCACTTAAAGCTTCAAGTGAGTTTCCTATATTTTTAGCAGAAGAGCCCATTTCATTTGTTGATGCTGCAATTTCCTCAGATGATGCAGAAACCTCCTGAGCTACTGCAGAGGCAGATTCTACCTTAGTTAAAATAACATTTTTACTTTCATCTAAAGAAGTTATAGATGTAGATACCTCTTCAACCATACAGTTTATAGTATCTACAGCATCGTTTATAGATTTAAATGAGTCTATTGCTGTTTTAACATTTCCCTCTTGGTTACCAAGTTCTTCATTAACAAGGTTTGTTGCATCAGCCATAAGATTTGTTTCAACAGTAATTTCAGAAACAATACTTGCTATATTATTAGTAGATTCTTTACTTTGTTCAGCAAGTTTTCTAATCTCATCAGCAACTACAGAGAAGCCTCGTCCAGCTTCACCAGCTCTAGCTGCTTCTATTGCAGCATTAAGTGCAAGAAGGTTTGTTTGTTCAGATATAGAGTTTATAAGGTCTGTAATAGATGTTATTCTTGAAACATTTTCCTCAACCCTTTTTGTTTTAGAAGTAAGTTCAGCAAAAACATTATTAACATTATTAACAGATGTAATAAGAGTATCCATATCCTTGTCACTTGCTACAGTCATGTTTTTAATTTCGCCTGTATGAGTTTCAACGTTTTTC
Organism: Bacillota bacterium; assembly: GCA_023389275.1. GTDB lineage: Bacteria > Bacillota > Clostridia > Clostridiales > Caloramatoraceae > Clostridium_AB. The sequence continues at coordinate 9,118 of JAEWEN010000092.1, read as the reverse complement.
ATTAAAGAAATCATACCATCTAATTTTACAGAGAAATCATCAATAATATTTGTTATATCAACTATATCATTTGCTTGGTCTGTATTACCTTTTGCAACATCATCTGTAGCAACAGATATATCACTACTTGTTGAAATAAGTTCATTTGATACTTTGTTTAAATGATCAATTTGAGAGTTTAATTCATTAGATCCTGCATTTATATCATTTAATATAGATATAATAGAACCTTTCATAGCATTAATAGATTTTGCAATGTTACCAACTTCATCTTTTCTTTTAATAAGTTTTTCATCAATAGTAACATTTAAATCTCCACCAGCTATTTTTTCAAGATGATTTACACAGTTATTTATAGGTTTAGTTATAGATTTTGAAATAAAATAAGCTGTTAAAGCACCTATAGCTAAAAATAAAATTGAAAGAATAGCTATATTGAAAATTATAGAATCTACCTCTTCAAATACTTCGCTTTTTAACATCGTAACTCCAATTGACCAGCCAGAATCTCCTACAGGAGCAAATCCTGAATAACTTTCAACTCCATCAAAAGAGTAGTTTCCGTTACCAGTTTTCCCCTCAGTCATTTGCTTTTGAATATTGATTAATTGTTTTAACTCAGGGTTAGTTTTGTACTTTTCATCTGTTAGATTGTTTCTTTGAGATATTACAAAATCTTCTTTTTTATGTGCAATTGTTGTACCAGTAGAGCTAAGCATATATGCTCCTCCACTTTTACCGAATTTAACATTATTTACATAAGTACTTAATTCATTACCAGGTCTTACTGCACTTAAAACTGCTACTACTTTTCCGTCTTTTTTTACTGGAGCACTATATATAACAATGATTTTCCCGGTTGTTACGCTAACTATTGGATCTGAAACATTACTTGTTCCACTAAGAGATTTTTGAAATCCAGGTTGGTGAGCAATATTAAATGTTTTGTTTAAAGTGTCTACAGCATCACCATTAGGATATGAGTATGTCATAGAAAGATGACCACTTCTTTTTGTCTCCTGGGCAAGTACTGCTATTTTAGATTCAATAGGTGCTTTTTCATCGGATAAAATAGGATTTGTGGCAACAAGGTCTAGTACAGCAATATTTTTGTCTATTCCGTTTTCTACGCTTTTAGCAGCTTGAACTGCTATTTGGGGAAGGTCTTTATTAATAGTATTTAAAATCGATTTTTGAGATAAGACTATAGATATAATAGATACTCCTAAACAAACCATAACTACAAGTAAAATACTACTAATTAGCATCTTCCCTTTTAAACTATTAAGTTTAAAAAACTTCATCGTTTCCCCCCCTTATAATCAATAAATAAAAAACAGTACACCTTTTATATAATTTCGACTATATTCGGCGAAAGTATAGTAGTAAAGTAATAAATCATATTGAATTTGTTAAAACTAACAAAGAGGTGATTGTTGACTGAGTATTTATTTTGATATACTATTATTAATATAATATTGAAGCTATGAAGGAAAGAGTACTTTAAATGTAATTTTAAAAGAGAGTGGGAATAGGTGAAAGCCCATAAATGATGTTTAAAGGAAGATGGCTCCTGAGCATTTTGGCTGAATAATTAGGTCAAAACGGATAGCTACCGTTAATAGCTTAAAGGTCATTAATGACGAATTAGGGTGGTAACGCGGCGCTTCGCCCCTAGGTAACTAGGGGACGAAGCTTTTTTTATTTCAAAGGAGGAATTTAAGTGGATAAGAAAACTTTTTACATTACAACTCCTATATATTATCCAAGTGATAAACTTCATATAGGAAATACCTATTCAACAGTTATAGCAGATGCAATATCAAGATACAAACGTTTAGCTGGATATGATGTAATGTTTTTAACTGGAACAGATGAACATGGACAAAAAATTCAAAGAAAAGCAGAAGAAAAAGGGGTTACTCCTAAAGAGTACGTAGATGAAATAGTAGCAGGAATACAAAACCTTTGGAAGGTTATGAATGTATCACATGATAAATTTATAAGAACAACAGATGATTATCATATAAAGGCTGTACAAAAAATATTTAAACAGCTTTATGACCAAGGAGATATATATAAAGGAAACTACGAAGGTAAATACTGTACACCTTGTGAAACTTTCTTTACAGAAACTCAGTTAGTAGATGGAAAATGTCCTGATTGTGGACGCGATGTTGAAGATGCTAAAGAAGAAGCATACTTCTTTAAATTATCTAAATATCAAGATAGACTACTTGAATACATAGAATCACATCCAGGATTTATAGAGCCATCATCTCGTCAAAACGAAATGATAAACAACTTTATAAAACCAGGACTTGAAGACCTTTGTGTATCAAGAACTAGTTTTAACTGGGGAATCCCTGTAACTTTTGATGAAAAACACGTTGTATATGTTTGGATAGATGCACTTTCAAACTATATTACAGCTTTAGGATATGGATCAGACAACGACGAAAACTACAATAAGTTTTGGCCAGCTGATATTCATATAGTAGGAAAGGATATTATTAGATTCCATACTATTATATGGCCATGTATGCTTATGGCATTAAACCTTCCACTACCTAAAAAAGTTTATGGACATGGATGGCTTTTAGTAGACGGAGGAAAAATGTCAAAGTCAAAGGGAAATGTAGTTGACCCTATACTTTTATCAGAGCACTTTGGCTCAGATGCAGTTAGATACTATATACTTCGTGAAATATCATTTGGTTCAGATGGTCAATACACAAGTGAAAACTTTATAAAAAGAATAAACTCAGACCTTGCAAACGACCTTGGAAACCTTGTTTCAAGAACACTTCAAATGATAGTAAAATACTTTGATGGAAACATTACAAAAGGACTTGTTGAAGGTGAATTTGATGCATCTTTAAAAGCATTTGCAGAGGAAACTGTGGGTAATGTGGATAAGTTAATGGATTCATACAAAGTAAATGAAGCTGTAGAAGCAGTTATGAAACTTGTTTCAAGAGCAAATAAATATATAGATGAAACAGAGCCTTGGGTTCTTGCTAAAGATGAAGCTAACAAGGAAAGACTAAAAGGAGTGTTATATAACTTAACAGAGTCTGTAAGATATATATCTACATTAATATCACCTTTCCTTCCAGAAACATCAGAGAAAATAAACTCTCAGTTTAAATTTACATCTGATATGCTTACTTTAGAAAGCCTTAAAGTATTTGGAGAATTAGATTTTAACTTAAGCATAGAAAGAGGACCAGTAATGTTCCCAAGAATAGATGCTGAGAAAAAACTTCAAGAACTAGAAGCTATAAAAGAAGAAATGATGAAAAAGATGGGAGTAGAAAAAAGAGAAATAACTCCTATTAAAGAAGAAATAACAATAGATGACTTTGCAAAACTTGATTTTAGAGTTGTTAAAGTTTTAGAATGTGAAAAAGTTAAAAAAGCTGATAAACTTTTAAAACTAACAGTAGAGATAGGCGGGGAAACTCGTACAGTAGTTTCAGGAATAGCTAAACACTATAAACCAGAAGACTTAATAGGTAAAAAGGTTATTTTAGTTGCAAACCTAAAACCTGCAAAACTACGTGGAATAGAATCACATGGAATGATACTTGCAGCATCAAGTGATGATGATTCGCTTTTAGAGCTTCCAATGATAAACTCAGACATAGACACAGGAAGTGTTGTTAGATAATAAAATATAGACTGGATTATCCAGTCTATATTTTTCTTTATTTAAGGGAATAATACACTTAAAATATGTATGAAAAAACTAGTTGTTTTCAAGAAAGTGTAAACTATTTATTATCTTCTTAATATATTACAATATTATTAGAGATATAAGTATTAAAATAGAAATTTAGTATGAGAAAATTGTTGCAAAGTAACAAAAAAACACGAAAAATAAGTGTATGTTAATAGTTTATTCATAGTGATTTAAATAGCAGAAATTTGCCTTTTGAATATCTTGTTGTTATAATACTTAAGTAAACCGCTTTCAAATTACTTAAAAGTAATATAGAGAACAACATATGAATAAGCTTAAACATCATACTTAAATCTAAAACTATGCTAAAATGGTTAAGAAACCCTTAACTAGAAATTACAAATAGGTTAAGATACAAAGGGAGGATTTATTATGATATTTGACTCACATGCTCATTACGACAGTGAAATGTTTAATGAAGACAGACCAGAGGTTATAGACAAGCTGAAAAAAGCTAATATATCTAAGGTGCTTAACTGTGCAGCAGATCTTAAAGGATGTGTTGATACTTTAGATTTAGTTAATAAGTATGATTTTTTCTATGGAGCTTTAGGAGTTCATCCACACGATGCAGATGAACTATTAGAAAGTATTAATCCTTTGGGGGATCTATTCACCAATCAGAAAAAAGTAGTCGCTGTAGGTGAGATTGGATTAGATTATTACTATGACTATTCAGATAGAGAAATTCAAAAAAGAATATTTAAAGATCAAATGGCACTAGCAAAGGATTTAAACCTTCCAGTAGTAATACATGACAGAGACGCTCATCAAGACACACTAGAGATTCTTAAAGAATTTAAAGGCGTTAAAGGGGTAGTACATTGCTATTCAGGAAGTTTAGAATTTGCAAAAGAATTGCTTAAACTTGATTATTATCTTGGTTTCACAGGTGTAATAACTTTTAAAAACGCTAGAAAGTCTCTAGAGGTATTAGAAAATATGCCTTTAGATAGAATTCTTGTAGAGACAGATTGTCCCTACTTAACACCTGTTCCGCATAGAGGAAAAAGAAATGATTCCTCTTACTTAATTCATACTTTAAATGTTATGGCAAACACCATAGGTAAGTCATACGAAGAAACATGTCAATTAACATTTGAAAATGCCTCACACTTATTTAACATAAAATAGGTGTAATAATTCGGCTAGTTTACTAATAAAATATTTAGTGACAATAGGCTTATGAATTTTGATACGTACCCCTAATTGAAAACCGAGATGTATCAAGGTGATGGAGGAAACCTTCTCCAGTCAAGACAAGGGAGGTAAAAATATGATTAAACTAAAGGAACTATTAAAAGGCCCCTCGGGTAAGAAGATTATAGTAGCAGGACTTGTTGTAATGCTTGGAACATCTCTTCTTATTATAAACGGGAAGAAAAAAACAGTAACACTGGCCTATGATGGAAAAACAGAGGTAGTTACAACTTATAAAAACACAGTAGAAAATCTTATTGAGGTAGAAAATATTACTCTTGATAAGAAGGACAAACTTTCCCATCCATTAAATAGTACTCTTAAAGACGATATGAAAATATCAATAAAAAGAGCAGTTCCAGTAAAACTAAATGATGGTGGAAAAGCTAAAGAGATAAAAACAGCAACAAACAATGTTAAGGAAATGCTTAAGGAAGAAAATATAGCTTTATCTGCTATGGATAAAATTGATAAAGATTTAAATGCTTCAATATCAAAGAATATGGAAGTAAATATAACTAGAGTAACTGAAAAACTTGAAACCGTTAGTCAGGTAATTCCATTTACTGTTGCTAAAGAGGTAGACAAGTCTCTAGCACCTGGTAAAACAGATATTGTAACTGAAGGTGCAAATGGTAGAAAAGAGCTTACTATAAAAGTGGTTTATGAAAATGGAAAAGAAGTTTCAAGACAAACTGTAAGCGAAAAAGTTGCTTGTAAACCTACAAACAAATTAGTAGCAGTTGGCCCAGAAAAGCCGAAAGAAACTGTATTAACAGCATCAAGAGGTGGAAGAGCCTTTGCATATAGTAGAGTTTTAACAATGACTTCTACAGAATATTCTCAAGCTCCATATGATCCATTAGGTGGAGGAACTATTACAGCTAGTGGAATGAAAGTAAAAAGAGATCCAAATGGATATAGTACAGTTGCAGTGGATACAAGTGTTATTCCACTAGGAACTAAACTTTACGTTGAAGGATATGGCTATGCAATAGCAGCAGACACTGGTAGTGCAATAAAGGGAAATAAAATAGATCTTTATTTTGACCCATCACAATTTGGTGGCTGGGGTAAAAAAACAGTTAAAGTTTATATATTAAAATAGAAAAAAACCTAGGGAGTGTCCCTAGGTTTTGTTTTTTCGTTAAATTTAAATTTTTATTTACACTATATTAAAAATAAAGCTGTATAATTTTTATTAAGTATTAGGTACTTGTAAGGAGATAAAATTATGCAATGCAAAAGATGTAAAACCGATGTTTTAAATGGAAGCACCTATTGTCCAAACTGTGGTAAAAGATTAAAGTCAGGTATAATACCAATACTTTTTGTTTTAGCACTTTTAATAGTTTTTGTATGTACATACCTTTGGTCAAACTATTCAATAGTAAAAGAACTTCTTTCAGACACTAAAAAAGAAGTAACTGTACAGGAAAACTATGCTCAGGACAATAATGAAAAAGTAAATGAAAATTCAACTGAAAACTCAAATGACAAATCAAATGATAAATTAGAAAATACACAAGAAAACAAATCATCTAAGGAAAGTCAAAATCAAGATAAAACCCAAAACAAAAACCAAAATAAAGTAGTTTCAAATAATATAGTATCTAAGGGAGCAACAAGTACATATAAAAATAAAGAATATGGCTTTACAATGAATATCCCAAAAGCATGGAAAGGTACTTGTATTGATATTGAAGGAAATTGGTCAAGTATTACAGAAAAAACAATAGACTTTGCATATATATCAAATGATGGTGTAGACTATGGAAATATATTTACTATAGCAGTACTTAAAGAAGGCTATACAAAAGACTCACTAGACCCTGATGAAGGATTTGAATATATAAAGGATATAAAGGGAAAAACAATAGTATATATGCTAAGTTCAGAAGCTACATCTAAGGCATCAGATGACCCTGCTGTTTTAGAGGAAATTAGAAAAATGATAAATGAAGTACCAAGTATTATAAATACTATAAAAGAAATATAAAAAGAGTAGTTTTTAAAACTGCTCTTTATTAATTTAAGCTTAAAAGTGTTATAATTAAATAATCAAAATATATAAAAAGGATGAAAAATATGATAAAAGAACTTATTGTTGTAGAGGGGAAAGATGATGTAAGTGCAGTTAAAAAAGCAGTAGATGCTGATTGTATTATTACATCTGGATTTGGAATTACTCCTAAAATATTAAAAAGAATAGAAGATGCAGTAGAAAAAAGAGGGGTTATTATATTTACTGACCCTGACTTTGCAGGTGAGAAAATAAGAAAAACAATATCATCAAAAATAAAAGGATGTAAACATGCTTATCTTCCAAGAATAGAGGGCACACTTAATGGTGATATAGGAATAGAAAACGCGTCTCCTGAAAGCATTATAAAAGCATTATCTAAGGTACAAACAGAAGTAGAAAACCCAAAGGAAGAGTTTACTATGACTGATATGATGCTTAATGGACTTTTAGGAAAAGAAGACTCAACTAAAAAACGTGATAAACTAGGTATGATTCTTGGAATCGGATATGGAAACGCAAAACAATTTTTAAGTAGATTAAATAGATACTCTATAACTAGAGAAGAATTTGAAAAAGCAATTAAGGAGATATAATATGAGTTTAGCTTCAAAAACAAAGGAAATAGTAAACCATTTTGATTTTAAATTTGCAAAATCACTTGGACAAAACTTTTTAACAGATACAGGAATACTAGAAAAAATAGTTGATTCAGCTCAGCTTGATGAAAACTCATGTGCACTTGAAATAGGACCTGGAATAGGCGTTTTAACTCAGGAAATGGCTACAAGATGTAAAAAGGTAGTTGCTATAGAGATAGATGATAGACTTATACCTATTTTAGGAGAAACACTAAGCAATTTTGACAATGTTGAAGTTGTTCACTCAGATGCACTAAAGGTAGATTTTAATAAACTATTTGAAGAAAAAGGACTTGAAAATGTAAAGGTAGTAGCAAACCTTCCTTACTATGTTACAACTCCAATAATCACAAAAATATTTAAAGAAGCAAAGGGAGTTAAAAGCATAACTGTTATGATACAAAAGGAAGTTGCAGAAAGACTTATTGCAAAACCTTCAACTAAAGAATATGGTGCACTAACACTTCTTGCAAACTACTATTCAGATGTAGAAAAAGTGGTTAAAGTACCACCTTCATGTTTTATACCAAACCCTAAGGTTGAATCTATGGTTGTAAAAATGACATTAAAAGAGCCAGAAGTAGATTTAGTTGATGAAAAACTATTTTTCAAAATAATTAGGGACTCATTTAATATGAGACGTAAAACACTTTTAAACAGTTTAAAACCAATAGGACTTAAAAGTGATAAATTAAAAGAAGCATTAAATAAAGCTGGAATAGATGAAAAACGTCGTGGTGAAACACTGTCAATACAGGAGTTTGCTACACTTTCAAATATAATAAAAGAAATGCTATAAATTATTCACACTTCCTAGGAGTAGCGCATATAATATAATGATAACTAGGCCTAGGAGGGAATTTTTTGAGTAAAAAGTATAGTAGATACTTTCTCATTTTTAATGAGGAGGACAAGGGGTTTGAAGTATCTAGCGACAAACAGCCTACAGGTTATACTAAAATAGAAACGAAAAATGGTAAGTGTAAAATAACCGTATATGCTCAAAACCTAAAACCAGATAGAGGACCATATGTATGCTACTTAATTGATTCATCTAAAAAAACTGCAACAGTTGCAAAACTTGGAGAGATTTCAGTAGATGATAGTGGAAAAGGTGAAATCACTTGGCAAGAAGATGCAAAGAACATACTTGGAACAGGATTGGCATTTGATAAATTCAACGTAGCCGCTGTTGTAAAAGAAGGAAATAGACTTCAAGTACCACTAGCTGGATATCTTGAAAAAGAAAAGGTTCAGTGGAGAGACAAAATAAGTGCAAGATCATTTGTAGTACAAGAAGAAAATAAAACTGAAGAGGCTGTCTTAAAAGAAGAAGATAAAAGGGAAAATAAAAAAGACAGCAAAAAACAATCTAAAAAAGAAGACAGAAAATCTGAAAAGATTCAAAGCATTGATGACATAGTAGATAAAATAGAAGAGGAAAAAGCTCTTGAAAAAGAACTAGAAACTACAGGCATTTTAGAAAGCGCAGAAAAAGTAGAAGACTCT
>JAEWEN010000076.1 GCA_023389275.1 Bacillota bacterium | reverse complement strand
ATGGAATACTTCATACTGTAAATGACACATTATCAGATGTTGTAAAAGTTGATGAGTTAAGACTTCTATACGGAAAAGATTATATAGAAGAGAACCTTTTAGGTCTTAAATTTAAAATATCACCATTTTCATTTTTCCAAACAAACTCAAAGGGAGCAGAGCTTTTATACTCTGTAGTTAGAGAGTTTGCAGGAGATATTTCAGGTAAAGAGGTATTTGACCTTTATTCAGGAACAGGAACAATTGCACAAATAATGGCTCCTGTTGCTAAAAAGGTATATGGAATAGAAATAGTTGAAGAGGCTGTTGAAGCAGCTAGGGAAAATGCTAAATTAAATAATTTAGATAATTGCTATTTTATAGCTGGAGATGTATTAAAAGAAATAGAAAATCTAAAGGGACAAAAACCAGATTTAATAATTCTAGACCCACCAAGAGAGGGAATACATCCAAAGGCAATACACAAAATAATAAACTTTAGATGCAAAGAAATAGTATATGTTTCTTGTAAGCCAACTTCACTTGCAAATGACCTTGAGGTATTTAAGGAAAATGGATATAAAGTAGAAAAAGTACAATGTGTAGATATGTTCCCATACACAGCTCACGTTGAAACAGTAGTTAAAATGTCTAGAATTGATAAATAAATTTTTAAATAAAGTTATAAATAAGAGATTTTCATTACTTGAGCATTAATCAAGGTATTGAAAATCTCTTTTTTAGTTAAAACAATACCCTTTGGAATAGAAACGCTATTCATAATATGAAAACATGTCATAATTGCTTTAAATCGATTTTTGGGAATCTCAGTATGGGTTTTTAAAAATGCTGTGCGAACAAAACGCTCAGGAGAAGTGAAACCTCCAGGAAGATTTATAGTTCCAGCAGCCTGACCAAAAGGAGTTAAGTAAACGTTTTCCCAATAAACTTTGCTTTGCTGTTTAGGGGATACATTTATATAATTTCTTAAATTAGTTATATGCCAGTGAAAATCAGGACTGTTAGCCATAACCCCTATAGGATTGTTAATTAACTTAATACCAGTTTTAGTTTGTTCAATAACAGCGCATCTACCACTTTTATCTGTAGCTATCCAATGAAGTGGAGCGGCTATTTGTGTAACAGGATCTTTTAATCCTACAATACGTATATTTTTTGTTATTATAGTGTATGTTTTAAAGATAAAAAAGTGTAACGTTTTCTATTTTGTAATAAATATTAAAATAAAAAAATTATGTCAATATATGTTGAAAATTAGAAAATGGGAGAGTATAATCAGAGGAAATATTTATAAACAATGGTTATTATATTTAATTTTTATTTGACAAACAGGGGGAAAGCTTATGACAAATTTATGGACGCCATTGTTTTCATTAGCTGTATTCGCTATTATTTTTGGGGTTGGCGATTACGTGTCTAATAAAACAAAAGGTTTAATTTCGACTATTGTTGTTGGGTGTTTAATTTACCTAGTAGGATTTTGGACAGGAGTTATACCAACAGATTCACTAACAAGTACTAATTTACCAGCTGTAATGAGTACATTTGGTATTGCACTTATGATTACTAATTTAGGTACTATGATTAACATAGAAGATCTTTTAAGAGAGTGGAAAACAGTTGTTATAGCATTAGTAGGACTAGTAGGACTTGCGGTAGGTTCTTTTACAATAGGTATATGGTTATTTGGAAAAGTATATTCTTTAGCTGCAGCATCTCCAATATCAGGAGGAATAATTGCAGGTATTATTACTAATGAGTATGCAGTTGCAGCAAATCGTCCTGAAATAGGTGGATTTGCTATGCTGTTAGTTGGATTCCAAATGTTTATAGGTATGCCTATAACTTCTTTCATACTTAAAAAAGAAGCAAATAAAATGCTTAAAAGTGGTAATCTATCTAATGCTTTAGAAAATAAAAAGAAAAGCATAAACATTAAGTTTATACCAGATATGCCAAAGAGTATGCAAACAGATACTATTTATATTGCAAAACTAGCAATAGTTGCTGTACTTGCTGCATTTGTTGCACAGCTTACAATAATACCAGGTTCAAAGCCTGTAAACTATATTTTAAATCCTAATATAGCATATTTAATTTTTGGTATTCTATTTACTGAAATAGGATTCTTAGATAAACATTGTCTTAGCAAAGCTGGGTCTATGGGAATTTTAATGTTAGGAATTATATCAATTTTACCAGGAAGTCTTGTAACTATTACTCCTAAGGTATTTTTATCAATGGTTTATCCAATAGTAGGTACTTTAGTTTTAGCAGTTATATTTATTTCAATATTTAGTGTAATAATGGGTAAAATTCTAGGATACACTCCAGGAATTTCTATAGCTATTGGCTTAACTGCAATGGTTGCTTATCCTGGCACCCAAATAATAACAGAAGAAGTTGTTAAGGGATTAGATGCTACTGATGAAGAAAAGAAAGCTATTATGAACAATTTACTACCTAAAATGTTAGTTGGAGGTTTTGTAACTGTTACTATAGCTTCTGTTGTATTTGCTGGCATAGTAGCACCACATATATTTAAATAGATTTAGGTAGGTGTTTTTTATGAAAAAGTTAATTAAGTGTGGAAGGTTTTTTAGTTCAGTAGATGAAAGTGTTAAAGAAAATATTGGAGTAGTTATTGAAGAAAATAAAATTATAGAAATTGCTCCAATTTCAGATATAAAAGTAGAAAATGCAGAGGTAATTGATCTTTCAGATAAATTTGTAATGCCAGGTCTAATTGATGCACATATGCATGTTAATCTTTCAGGTCAAACAGATATGTTAAGTGTATTTTCAGGAAGCACTATAGGAGATTTAACATTAGCAAGCTTTGTAAATGCTAAAAAAGATTTAATGGCAGGATTTACAACTATTCGTGATGAAGGGGCATTTGGATTTTCAGATGTTGCATTAAAAAATGCTATTAACAAAGGAGTAGTAGATGGACCTCGTATGCTAGTTAGTGGTGAAGCAATAGGTTCAACTGGTGGACATGCAGATTCTTCATTAAGTCCATATGTTACTGGTAAAAGCTGTTTAGGTTCTATTATTGATTCTCCAGACGAGGGAAGAAAAGCTGCTAGATACAATTTTAAATATGGTGCAGATCAAATAAAAGTAATGGCAACAGGTGGAGTATTATCATTTGGAGATGATCCAGGGTCTGCTGAAATGACATTTGAGGAAATGAAAGCTATTTTAGACGTTGCAAATTCTAGAGGACGTATATCTTCAGCTCATGCACATGGTGCAGAGGGAATAAAAATGGCTATTAAAGCAGGTATAACATCTATAGAACACGGTATGATGATGGATGAAGAGTGTATAGATATGATGGTTGAAAATGGTACATATTTAATACCAACAATAGTAGCTGCTAATAATATAATAGAAAATGGATCAAAAGCGGGAATGGCTCAATGGGCTGTTGATAAAGCAAGTCATGTTTTAAAAAATCATAAAAATAACTTAAAACTTTGTAGAGAAAAAGGTGTAAACATTGGATTTGGAAGTGATGCAGGAACATCATTTAACTGTCATGGAGACCAAACAGTTGAGTTTGAACTTATGGTTGAATTTGGCTTTACACCTTGTGAGGCATTAATTGCTGCAACACGTACAAATGCTACTATGATGAAAATGATAAATGATATTGGTACATTAGAAGTTGGAAAATTAGCTGATATAGTTGCATTTAATGAAAATCCATTAGATAATATTAAAACAATGAATAGTGTTAGCTTTGTTATGAAAGACGGTAAGGTTTATAAAAAAGATGGTAAAGCTATAAAATAAATATAAAATATACAAAAGAGAAGGTTTTATGAGATTAGATAAGTTTTTAGCACAGTCTGCTTTAGGAAAGCGTAGTAAAGTTAGAGAATATATTAAAGAAGGTAAAGTTAAAGTAAATAATGAAGTTGTAACAATTCCTGCAATAGAAATTAATGAAAAATTAGATATTATTAAATACTTAGATTCTAAGGTTGAGTATAAAGAAAAAGTATACTATATACTTAATAAACCAAAGGGATATATTACAGCTAAAAAAGATGACAAACATAAAACTGTATTTGATATATTAGACTTTAATGAAGAGGGAATATTTCATATAGGAAGATTAGATAAAGATACAGAAGGAATGCTTTTATTTACTAATGATGGTGAGTTTGAACATAAACTAATGGACCCTAATAGTCATGTTGAAAAAACATATTATTTTTGGGCTTTAGGGTATTTAGATTTTGAAAAAATACAAAAACTTGAAAATGGTGTTTTAATTGGAGAAGATAAAACAAAGCCATCAAAGGTTAAAGTAGAAAATTTAGGTATTTATAAGGAGTTTGAATCTGAAATAAGTAATTTATGTAATGTAGATTTAAACTATAATAATCAAAAAGTAGTATCAGGATATATTACTATTTCAGAGGGGAAAAAGCATCAAGTAAAAAGAATGCTAAAAGCAGTAGACTGTTTTATCATATATTTAAAAAGAGTTTCTATTGGAAAGTTAAATTTAGATGAGACACTAAAAGTCGGTGAGTATAGAAGTTTAACAGAAGAAGAAATAAATATATTAAAAAGTTAAAGAGTAGAGAAATCTACTCTTTAACTTTTTTTATTTACTTATATTAGACAGTGGTGTTTATATTGATATAATCTATTTCTAACATAGAAAAAAACAATATATAATAAAACTAAATAATGAATTATTTGAAGAGGTGATCAAAATGGAGAAAAAAGTATTAACTGTTTGTCCTTATTGTGGAACTGGTTGTAATCTTTATTTAGTTGTAAAAGATGGAAAGGTTATAAGAGCAGAAGGTGCAAATGGAAGAACAAATGAAGGAAAGCTATGTCTTAAAGGTATGTATGGTTGGGATTTTTTAAATGATCCTAAAATAGTGTCTTCAAGAATAACTTCTCCTTTAATAAAAAGAAATGGAAAATTTGAAAAAGCTACATGGGATGAAGCTATTAGCTATGTTGCAGATAGATTAAGTAAAATAAAAAAAGAATATGGACCAGACTCTATAATGGTTGCAGGTTCAGCTAGAGGACCTGGAAACGAATCAAACTATGTAATTCAAAAGTTTGCAAGATGTGCTATAGGTACAAATAATATAGACCACTGTGCAAGGGTTTGTCATGGTCCAAGTGTAGCAGGTCTTGAAGTTGTACTAGGAAGTGGTGCAATGAGCAACTCTATTCCTGAAATAGATAATGCAAAGCTTTTAATGATATTTGGTTATAATCCAGCAGAGGCTCATCCAATAGTTGCAAAAAGAATAGTTACAGCAAAGGAAAAAGGTGCAAAAATAATAAGTGTTGATCCAAGATTTACAGACACAGTTAAAATGGCTGATATGTGGCTTCCTTTAAAAAATGGAACAAATATGGCACTTGTAAATGCCTTTGGACATGTTCTTATTGAAGAAGAACTTTATGACAAAGAATATGTTAAAAACTTTACTGAAGGTTTTGAAGAATATAAGCAAGTAGTGGAAAGATATACACCTGAGTATGCAGAAGGTGTAACAGGGGTAAAGGCAGAGGATATAAGAAATGCTATGAGAGAATATGCTAAAGAAAAAGATGCTATGATTCTTTATGGTATGGGAGTTTGTCAGTTTTCTCAAGCAGTAGATGTAGTTAAAGGACTTGCAGCACTTCCTCTTTTAACAGGAAAATTTGGAAGAGAAAGTGTAGGTATAGGACCTGTTCGTGGACAAAATAATGTTCAAGGAACATGTGATATGGGGGTGCTTCCAGCAGATTTACCTGGATATCAAAAGATTACTAATAAAGAAGCAATGGACAAGTTTGAAAAAGCCTGGGGAGTAACACTTCCAAAGGAAATGGGGATTAGAATAACAGAGGTTCCAGAGGAAATAGAAAAAAATAAACTTAAAGCATATTACATTGTAGGAGAAGACCCACTTCAAAGTGATCCTCACTTAGGTGAACTTAGAGAAGCTATGAATAAACTTGAATTTATAGTTGTTCAAGATATTTTTATGAATAAAACAGCAATGTATGCAGATGTAATACTTCCAGCAACTTCTTGGGGAGAACATGATGGAGTATATAGTAGTGCAGATAGAGGGTTTCAAAGAATTAGAAAAGCAGTAGAGCCTAAATATGATGTAAAACCTGATTGGGAAATTATATCTTTAATATCAACTGCAATGGGATATTCTATGAAATATAATAATTCAGAAGAAATATGGAATGAACTAATAAGTCTTTGTCCTAAATTTAAAGGAGCAACATATGAGAAAATGGAAAGGCTAGGAGGAGTTCAATGGCCTTGTGAAAGTAAAGAAAGTAGTGGGACTCCATACCTATATAAAGGAAATAAATTTAATAGGGAAAATGGAAAAGGATTGCTTTTTGCAGTTGATTGGAGAGCTCCTAAGGATAAATTATCTGAAGAATATCCAATAGTATTATCAACAGTAAGAGAAGTTGGACACTATTCAGTAAGAACAATGACAGGTAACTGTAGAATGCTTACAAACCTTGAAGATGAACCAGGATATATACAAATAAGTGAAGAAGATGCAAAAGAAAGAGGAATAAAAGATAAAGAGCTTGTTAAAGTAGTTTCAAGACGTGGAGAAATTATAACAAGAGCTAAAGTAACAAAAAGAGTTAAAAAAGGTGCATCTTATATGACTTATCAATGGTGGATAGGAGCTTGTAATGAATTAACAAGTGGACATTTAGATCCAATTAGCAAAACTCCAGAGTATAAATACTGTGCTGTTAATATTGTAAAAATTGAAAATCAAAATGAAGCTGAAAATGAAATTATAAAAAAATATAATAAATTAAAAGCTCAATTTGGTGCAAAAATAAATTAAAACAACTAAATTTATAGAATTTTTATTGTGTATATTTAGACAAATAACGATTATAACATAGTAAAGTAATACAATATGTCACAAATATGTTTTATGTGTAAAAAAAGGTATGAAATTTACTAATATTTGTATTAAAAATTTCCCTTAGAACCTTGAATAATCGATAATCGCTATAATTGACTATAGAAATATTTTGCATTATAATGATGGTAAAGGTTAGTAATACGTAATAAGGTAATATCTTATCACTTAACTGACTTATATCGACAGGCTTTTAATAGAAAAAACATAAGTGGCTAGTTTTATACGTAAAGTGATACACTAAGTTATTTAAGGTTTAGGGGGGAATTGTCAATGGAGAAAAAGGTGTTGACGGTATGTCCATATTGTGGTGCTGGATGCCAGCTATACCTTGTTGTTAAAGATGGACAAGTTGTAAGAGCAGAGGCAGCAGATGGAAGAACAAATCAAAGCACATTATGTCTAAAAGGACGTTATGGCTGGGACTTTTTAAATGATCCTAAATTAATATCTGCAAGAATTAAAAAACCTATGATAAGAAAAGGTGGAAAAGGTAGCGAGCTTGAGGAAGTTTCTTGGGACGAAGCTATCAGCTATGTTGCAGATAGATTAAATAAAATAAAAGAAGAAAATGGACCAGATTCAATAATGGTTGCAGGATCAGCTAGAGGACCTGGAAATGAAGCTAACTATGCAATCCAAAAGTTTGCTAGAGCAGCTATTGGAACAAATAATATTGATCACTGTGCTAGAGTCTGACATGCTCCTTCAGTAGCAGGTCTTGCTACAACACTTGGCGGAGGCGCTATGACTAACTCAATTCCAGAAATTGAGAACACAGATGTATTATTTGTATTTGGATACAATGCAGCAGATTCACACCCTATCGTAGCTAGAAGAGTAGTTAGAGCTAAGGAAAATGGTGCAAAAATCATATGTGTTGACCCAAGAAAAACAGAAACAGCTAGAATAGCTGATTTATGGCTTCCAATTAAAAACGGAACAAACATGGCACTTGTTAATGCATTTGCAAATGTTCTTATTAATGAAGGTCTTTACAATAAAGAATATGTTGAAAAACATGCTGAAGGATTTGACGACTTTAAACAAGTAGTTGATAGATATACACCTGAATACGCAGAAAAAGTTACAGGTATTTCAGCAGATGACATTAGAGAAGCAATGAAAATGTATGCAGGAGCAAAAAATGCTATGATTCTTTACGGAATGGGTGTTTGCCAATTTGCTCAAGCAGTTGACGTTGTTAAAGGTCTTGCTTCACTTCCAATATTAACAGGAAATCTTGGTAGACCAAACGTTGGTATAGGACCTGTTCGTGGACAAAATAACGTTCAAGGAACATGTGACATGGGAGTACTTCCAGATGAACTTCCAGGATACCAAAAAGTTTACGATGATGAAGCTAGAGCTAGATTTGAAAAAGCTTGGGGGGTTAAACTACCATCAAAAGTTGGTATGCGTTTAACAGAAGTACCTCATGCAGCTATAGAAGAACATAAAGTTAAAGCTTACTATATCGTAGGTGAGGATCCAGTACAAAGTGACCCTTACACAACAGAAATAGTTGAGACTTTAGAAAATATAGATTTTGTTGTTGTTCAAGATATATTCATGAACAAAACAGCAATGTATGCAGACGTAATACTTCCAGCAACTTCTTGGGGAGAGCATGAAGGAGTATACAGCTGTGCAGATAGAGGGTTCCAAAGATTCCATAAAGCAGTTGAGCCAAAAGGCGATGTAAAAACTGACTGGGAAATTGTATCATTAGTATCAACAGCAATGGGATATCCAATGAAATACAACAACACAGAGGAAATTTGGAACGAAATGTTAAGTCTTGCTCCTAAGTTTAAAGGTGCAACTTATGAAAAACTTGAAGAATATGGTGGAATTCAGTGGCCATGTCCTGAAGTTGGACATAAAGGAACTCCATACCTATATGAAGGAAACAAATTTACAACACCTTCAGGTAAAGCACAACTAGTAGCTGCTGATTGGAGAGCACCAGGAGAAAAACTTTCAGAAGAATATCCATTAATTCTTTCAACAGTAAGAGAAGTAGGACACTACTCAGTTAGAACAATGACAGGTAACTGCCGTGCACTAACAGAACTTGCTGATGAGCCAGGTTTAATTCAAATTAACCCTGAAGATGCTAAAGCATATGGAATTAATGATAAAGAACTAGTTAAAGTAGTTTCAAAACGTGGTGAAACTATAACTAGAGCTCAAATTACTGAAAGAGCTAAAAAAGGTGCAACTTATATGACATATCAATGGTGGGTTGGAGCTTGTAACGAATTAACAAGTGGACACCTAGATCCTATAAGTAAAACACCTGAGTTTAAATATACTGCTGTAAGATTAGAAAAACTTGAAGATCAAAAAGCAGCAGAAAAAGAAATACTAGAAAGATACAATGAGTACAAAAAGCAATTTGGCGCTAAGTACTAAAAGGAAAATTGGTTAAGGTTTATTTGGTGGTTTAAAATTTTATAGATTGAAGAGAATTTATGGGGAAAACGGCTATATCTTAATTTTGATGTAATTTAGAGGAGAATAGCGAAAAATGGAATATATATTTGGAACTAAAAAGTGTAAACAAAAAATAGTATCTATTGTTTCAGAGTGTTCAGGATGCGGAAAAACAACTTTAATTGAACAACTGATTAAGATTTATAAAAAAAGAAACTATAGCGTTGGAGTGTTAAAACATGATGCTCATAATATCGATATAGATAAAGAGGGGAAAGACAGCTATAGATTTACTACTGCAGGTGCTGACAATGTTATAGTTGCAGGTGCTGAAAAAGTGGTAATGATTCAACAGACTAAAGAAGAAAAGACAATAGAAGAGTTGGTTCCACTTTTTAAAGATGTTGATATTTTAATTCTAGAAGGATTTAAATACAACAAGTTTCCAAAAGTAGAAGTACATAGAAAGGGCGTAGGTAAAGAGATTCTTTACAAAAGTCCTTCTATGGACACTTCAACTTATATAGCAATAGCAAGTGATGAAGAGTTAGATGTAGATGTAAAAGTTCTTGATTTAAATAATGTATATGATGTTGCGGACTATATAGAAATGGTATTACACAAAATGAATCATGACCATTAATCTATATCTATATTTATTAAGTGAAGTGAATTGTACCGAAAAATAAATATTTAGTATTGAAGGTGAAGAGAAAAAATGAGTACAGTGAATTCTTATATTAAGTTAGATGAAACTAAATGTATAGACTGTGGCGCATGTCAAGGTGCATGTTTAAATTACCATGGTAAAAGATCAAGTTCTCAAGAAGGTAAATCAAAAGGGTTAATAGTTGTAAACTGTCAACATTGTGAAAATGCTCCTTGTGGAAATGCATGCCCAGTAGGCGCTATATCACAAGAAGATAATAGAATAATGATTGATGACAACAAGTGTGTAGGATGTGGAGCTTGTGAAAGAGCTTGCCCATTTAATGCAATATTAATGCTTGAAAGAAAATACGATGAAAATACAGACCCTAATGCTAAAAAGTTTAAAAGAATAGCTCATAAGTGTGATCTATGTGAAGGAATGGAAGGAAACAGATGTGTTGACTTCTGCCCAACAAACGCTTTAACTCTAGTAAATGCTCTAGATGAAAAACAGAAAAAAGCAGTTAACATAGCAAATGCAATGGGTAGAAAAAAATAATTTAGCTTAAGGAGTGTATTTAAATGAGTTATGTAATAGCAGAACCTAGCAAATGTATAGGCTGTAGAACTTGTGAAATATCTTGTGTAGCAGCACATTCAGATAGTAATATATTTTTAGCTGAAGGAGAAGTTGGATTTACTCCACGTCTTGAGGTTATAAAAACAGAAACAGTTACTACTCCAGTTCAATGTAGACAATGTAAAAATGCACAATGCGTTAAAGCATGTCCAAATGGTTCTTTAACATACGACGAAAACGGAATCGTTCTAGTAAATGAAGAAACATGTATAGGATGTAAAAAATGTGTTGTAGCATGTCCTTTTGGAGCAATGTCAATGGGACCTGTTTATAAAGAAGGAGAAAAAGTACTTCAAGCTAGACTAAACGTTAAAGAAGAAGGAAATTCATCTTTAAAAGTTAAAATGGTAGCAACTAAATGTGATACTTGTAAAGGTAGAGAAGGTGGACCAGCTTGTATAGAAGCATGTCCAACAGCTGCTTTAAAAATAGTTGAGTAAGATTACTTAAATTTTAATATAAAACCCTAGTGAAATGCTTTATTTTACTAGGGTTTTTTAGTTTCTTTAAAACCATATAAATTAATTTGGAAAATTCTAAAAAATACATTTAATGTCTTTGATAATATAAATCTAAGGTGTATAATTTAATTATAAATGATAATTAATACTAACTATAGATTTCAAAAGAAAAGAGAATACTTTAAATAGTATTTATTAAGTAGGAGGCAGTAAAATGGGAAAATTAGATGGTAAAATAGCACTTGTTACTTCTGGAACAAGAGGAATAGGGCTTCAATGTGTTAAAACTCTTGCTGAAAATGGAGCTAAGGTATATATAGGAGCAAGAAGACTTGAGGCAGCAGAGGAAATATCAAAAGAGCTTGCTGAAAAAGGATTATTTGCTAAAGGCGTATATTTTGATGCTACAAAAGAAGAAACATATAATACAATGGTAGAAGACGTTATAAAAGACGCAGGAAAAATAGATATACTAGTAAATAACTATGGCGGAACAGATGCTAAAAATGATAAAGATTTAGTAAATGGAGATACAGATGTATTTTTTAATACAATAAACACAAATTTAAAAAGTGTTTATCTTCCATGTAAAGCAGCTATTCCACATATGATTGAAAATGGTGGAGGAAGCATAGTAAATATTTCTTCAATAGGATCAGTAGTTCCTGACCTTGGTAGAATAGGATACTGTGTATCAAAAGCAGGTGTTAACTCACTAACACAAAATATAGCAGTTCAATATGCAAGAAACAATATAAGATGTAACGCAGTTCTTCCAGGACTAATAGCTACAGATGCTGCTATTAATAATATGAGTGAGGAATTTGTAGAGTCATTTTTAAAACATGTTCCTTTAAAAAGATTTGGAAAGCCAGAAGATATAGCTAATGCAGTACTTTACTTAGCATCAGATGAATCATCATTTGTAACAGGAGAAATAGTTAAAGTTGCAGGTGGATTCTCTATGCCATCACCACTATATGGAGACGGAGTAAGAGCATAATAAAAAGCCAGGATAACCTGGCTTTTTTTAATTTCCAAAAACTTTTTTGTTAAGGGGTAATAAAGCTTTGGAGTAAGTATCTAGCTTTGATAATTCAATTAATTCACTTACGAAGTTTTTATAAGTGAAAAGTAGCATTAATAAATCTATTATATACATTAAGTTTATTTGTTTAAAGTTAAACAATAAATTATGTGAATTAGGTATATTAAAACCTATAAAATGTAAGTTGGATATAACTATAAAAGCTGTAGTTAATCCTCTTATAATAAAAAATGCTTTGTAAACAGGTTTATCTAAATTATTTGTGTTTCTGTGTAAGTATATACTAAATAAAAATACAAACTTAAAAACCACATATATTATAGAAGAAACATTATACATTATTGAATATGTACTTATATGAGGTATATTAGGTAATAATTCATATGCTAATGCTATAA
>JAEWEN010000061.1 GCA_023389275.1 Bacillota bacterium | reverse complement strand
TTTTATAGTTAAAAATAATAGTAAAATATGTAATTATTTAAATTATCTATTATTGTAAAAAAATATAGAATATGCTGTTTTCATGTGATAACATAATCATGATATTGTAAAAATATGTAACATTTATGTTAAGGGGGGAATTTTATGAAAAAGTTTAAAAAGTTATTGGCTGTTTTATTAACTTTTATGTTTGCTCTATCTTTAGCTTCATGTAAAGGTAATGATAAACAAGTTAATAGTGATGCTAATAAATCTTCAAAGGAAAGTACTTTAAAGGTTGTAGCTACATCAGAGGATTACAAAACTTTATTTGATAAGTTTACAAAGGATAAGGGAATAAAGGTAGAAACACTTTCAATGTCATCAGGAGATGTTCTTTCAAGGGTTAAAGCTGAAGGAGATAAGAAAATGGCAGATTTATGGTTTGGTGGCGGTATAGATGCATTTATGGCTGCTAAATCAGAGGACTTATTAGCAGAAGTTAAGTTTGAAGGTTCAGAAAAAATAAACGAAAAGTTTAAAGATGTGGATAATAAATGGTTTACTAAAGGTGTTACAGTAGTAGGTTTTATTGTTAATCCTACTGTTTTAAAAGAAAAAAATCTTCCAGAGCCAAAAACTTGGGATGATTTAAAAAATCCTAAATATAAAGACCAAATTATTATGTCTAACCCAGCTATATCAGGAACTAACTATGCTGTTTTAAATAGTATTATTCAAGTAAAAGGTGAAGATGCTGGATGGAAGTATTTTGAGGAGATAACAAAGAATATTCCTTTCTATAGTAAAAGAGGAAAAGATCCTGCACTAAAAGTTTCAGAGGGAGAATTTGCTATAGGAATTACATACATAGATAAAACTTTAGATACTATGATACAAGATAAAGGACTTAAAATAATATACCCAGAAGATGGTATGCCATGGATTCCAGATGGAGTTGCAGTATTTAAAAACTCAGATAATGAAGATGCAGCTAAGGAATTTATGAAATGGCTTTATACAGATGAAAATTTAAAAATGCTTATGGATATAGATAAGAAAAATACTTTAAAACTTGTTGTAAAGGATATTCAAGGAGTAGAACTTGAATTTAATGAAAACAGTTTATTTAAACTAGACCTTAAACAGTTTGGAGATAAAAGAGAGGCAATGCTTGAAAAATGGAAAACTGTTATAGGAGATAAGGCAGAAAAATAATGAGTAAAAAATTAAGGGTATCAAATAAAGATACCCTTTTTTATGATTTTTTAGACAAATCCTTATTAATTATACTTATAGGGATTGTTTTAATATTTGTTTTTTATCCTATTTTATGTGTTATAAATCAAAGTATATTTATAAACAAAAGCCTCTCATTTGATTTATATAAAAACATTATAGAGGAAAACAAACATCTTTTATTTAATAGTATTTCAGTAGGGCTTATATCAGCTACTTTATCTACTTTAATAGCTACAATAGTTGCTATTAATATAAGTTTTTTATCAACAAAAATGAAAAACATAGGTAGAATTATTTTAATGCTATCTATGATATCTCCACCTTTTATAGCATCTCTTGCATATATTCAGTTGTTTGGAAAAAGAGGATATATTACACATTATCTTTTAAATATAGAATATAATCCCTATGGTGCACATGGAGTCATAGCTATGCAGGTGATAAGTTTTATTCCTATATCTTCTTTAATGATAATGTCTGTTATAGAAAAAGTAGACAATAGTATTTTAAAAGCTTCATTAGATTTAGGAGCTAGTAGAAATTTTACAATTATTAATATACTTATTCCTCTTATAAAACCAGGGATTGTTGTATCTTTTTTACTTAGCTTTGTTAGAAGTTTAGCTGATTTTGGTACTGTAACTATTATAGGTGGAAAATTTGAAACTATAGCTACAGAAATATATATGGAGATAATAGGGTATGCAAATTTTAACTTAGCAGCTGCTATGAATGTTATTTTAATGTTACCTGCTTTTATTATATTTATTCCATATAGAAAAAACATGAAAAAGTTAAATTCTATGTTTAAGCATAATGAAAAAACAGTTGAAGATGATGTAAAGGTTAATTTAACTGGGACTTTAAAAGGTATATTTTTTATAGTAACTTTATGTTTCGCTATTTTTAATTTACTTCAATATGGATGTATTTTTTTATCATCTATATCTAAGTTTTCTAAAGGAGAGTTTGTTTTTACTTTAGATTATTTAAAAAATATAAAAGAATATAGTTTAGATAGCTTTACAAGAAGTATAGTGTATTCTTTAATTTCAGGACTTGTTGGAAGTTTTATAGGGGTTATGATCTCTTATTATATAGAAAAAAGAAAAATAATAGGGGGAGTAGCAATTGACTTTATAACTACCCTTCCATATATACTTCCAGGAACTTTTTTTGGAATAGCATATATTTTAGCATTTAATAAACAACCTTTTCTTTTAACAGGAACAGCTTTTATAGTTATAGTTAATTGTATTTTTAAGCAGATTCCTTTAACTACAAAAACATCAAGTGCTATTTTAAGTCAAATTAGTGAAGATATTGAAAACTCAGCAAGAGACTTAGGAGCAAGCAGGATTCATGTTATTAAAGATATTATTTTACCAAATGCTAAGGAAGCGTTTTTAGTAGGATTTATAAATAATTTTACATCTACAATGACAACTTTTGGGGCACTTATTTTTTTAGTTTATCCAGGAAAAGAAGTAGCAACAGTAAAATTGTTTGATGTTATTAATAGTGGTGAATATGGAATAGCGTCTATGATGTCAGTTGTTATTATATTAATAACGTTATTTATAAATATATTATTTACTTTACTTGTTTCAAGGAAGAAGGTGGTTTAATGTATTTTTCTATGAAAAATATTTCAAAAAGCTTTAATGATAAAAAAGTTATAAAAGAGTTTAATCTTAATGTTGAAAAAGGAGAAATAGTATCACTGCTTGGTCCATCAGGATGTGGAAAAACTACTATTTTAAAAATAATAGGAGGATTTTTAAAGCCAAGTAGTGGAAAGTTAATTCTTGACAATGAAGATATAACAAATACTTCTCCAGAAAAAAGAGATGTTGCAACTGTTTTTCAGTCATTTGCACTATTTCCTAATATGAATGTATTAAATAACATTATATATGGACTTAAGTTTAAAGGAATATCTAAAAAAGAAGCTATATTTAAAGGTGAAGAGATAATTGAAGTTATGGGACTTAAAGATTATAAAAATGCTTATCCTTCTACATTAAGTGGAGGGCAAAAACAAAGGGTAGCTTTAGCTAGAAGCTTAATATTAAATCCTAAGCTTTTACTACTTGATGAAGCCTTAAGTAGTTTAGATGCAAAATTAAGAATTAAAATGAGAGAAGAAATTAGGGAAATTAGAGATAATTTTAATACTACTATGATATTTGTAACCCATGATCAACAAGAAGCACTTTCAATATCAGATAAAATAGCTATTATGAATAATGGAATCATAGAACAAATAGATTCGCCAATGAATATATATAATAATGCAAAAGAAGGTTTTGTAAAAAACTTTATAGGTGAATGTAATAGTTTTACTTTAAATAATAAAAATATAAGTATAAGACCAGAGGATATAAAGCTAGTTAATATAAATGCTGAAACAAACTTAAATTATGTAGTTGGTACAATAACTAAAGTTGTATTTATGGGGTTTTATGTGAATTATGAAGTTGCATTAGAAAATAATAAGATTAATGTAAAACATTTTAATAATGAAAACTTTCCTATTGGAAGTAAGGTAAAGGTTATTATATAAAGGTTACTATAAATCACATATTTTAATATGAAAAATAATAGATTTTATCTATATATATTAAATAGACTATTCGTAATATTTGTAATAGAAGAAATTAATAGGAAAAATAAAATAAATATTGGAAAAATACAGGTAAATGTAATATGATTATATTAATAAATACTTTCACAGAGAAAGTCTTTATTTATTAAACATATAGGTAGATATTTATATAGTTATCTACTGAAGGAGGGTATTTATGGATTATTTAAAATTGAAACATATAAAGGACACATTTGTGTTAAGCAACTTACCCTATAAAAAGTTTTATGCTTCATCTTTAATGTTAGTTGGTACTGTTGAAAATAACTCAGAGGATGTAAAGTTAGCTAGAGGACTAATAAAGTTCAATTTAAATAAATTAGAAGGAAGACTAGTAAAAAAAGCCACATTAAAGTTATATGTTAGAAAAAAACAAACTTGTAATGACTGTGGATTTCCTATGATATTAAATGTAGGAATAAATAAAGAATACGTTCATATCCCAAGTACCACTTGGATTGAATCTCCAAACTTTGATATTATAGGAGAAGCTACACCAATAGGCGCAGGTGATGTTGGAAAATATGTAGATGTAGAGCTTACAAATACATTTAACAAGTGGTTAAGTGGGGAAGTAGATAATAATGGAATTACTCTACTTTTAGAAAATGCTACTAAAGATACAATAGTAAGTTTTTCATCAACTAGTGGTTCAAAACCACCTTATATAGAATATGAGCTTGCTTAATTAAACTATAAATGGTTAACTGTTTTAGCAATAAGGTTATTAAATTGTTATAATAGTTAACCTTTTTAATTTTGTGTATTTAAAAAATTTCATTGTATATAAAGTGTTACAGATTAAAATATATATTTTTAATAGTTAAGTATGTTAATAAAAGGTAAAGGAGTGTTAAAGGTAATTAATGACCTGTTAACCTATATTTGATAGAATCTAGTTTAATAAATTCCTATAATGAAAGCATAAATAATGATTTCATGGTTTTGAAGGGAGATTTATTAAATGGGAAAGTTTAAAGGAATTATAGTAGGTACATTACTATCTGTTGTAGCACTAAGTGCTGTAGGATGCTCTGGAGGCAAAGCAAAGGATGGTGCAAATTTAACTGGAGATGTAAAAATCGATGGATCAAGTACAGTAGCTCCAATTACTCAAGCTGTAGCTGAAGCATTTAAACAAGAAAATAGTGGGGTAAATGTTTCAATAGGTGTTTCAGGAACAGGTGGAGGATTTAAAAAATATGTTACTGGAGAAACAGATATAAACAACTCATCAAGAGCAATAAAAGATGAAGAAAATGAACAAGCTAAGAAAAATGGAATAGAAAGTGAAAAGTTTGAAGTAGCTTATGATGGTATAGCAGTAGTTGTAAGTAAAGAAAATACTTGGGTAGATGATATAACAACAGATGAGCTTAAAAAAATATGGGAGCCAAACTCAAAGGTTAAAAAATGGAGTGATATTAGAGCTGATTGGCCAAAAGAAGAAATTAAGCTTTATGGACCTGGAACAGATTCAGGAACATTTGAATACTTTACAGAGGCTATAAATGGTAAAGCAAAGGCTATAAGAACAGACTTTACAGCTAGTGAAGATGATAATGTTTTAGTACAAGGTGTTTCAAATGATAAATATTCAATGGGATATTTTGGAGCAGCTTATTATGAAGAAAATGTAGACAAGCTAAAAGCACTTAAGGTAAATGGAATAGAGTTAAAAGCTGAAAATATAGCTAATAAAACATATGCACCACTTTCAAGACCACTATATATTTATGTATCTCAAAAGTCTTTAGAAAAACCACAAGTAGCTGCTTATGTTAAATATTATATGGAAAATGCAAAAGACTTTGTAAGTGAGGTAGGATACTTTCCTTTAGAAGACTCAAAATATAATGAAGGTAAAAGCAAAATAGAAGAGTTAACTAAAAAATAATATTAGGTATTTACTAGAAAAATATATAAAAAGAGGTTGTTATTATACAAAGGTGTATTTTATTTAACATAATAACCTCTTTTTTTAATATTTTTGTCGACTTTAAGGAAGAATAAATAAAAATACAATTAGTTTTAATATATAAAAAAAAGTAATGTTAAGTGAATTTAACATTTACTTAACTTAGCAGGCTAGAACATGCTGAGTTTAAAAATTATAATCAAATTGTATCGAAACTTATCTTAAATGTCGAAAGGAGATACTAATATGAGAAAACTCAGAGGATTAGTGTCAATAGCGCTAGTAGCTACATTAGCACTAACTGCTGTAGGTTGTAGTAAAAAGGATGGGTCTGGTTTAACTGGAGAAATAAAAATTGATGGATCAAGTACTGTGGCACCTGTAAGTCAGGTTGTTTCAGAATATTTTAATGAAGAACATAGAGATGTTAGGGTTTCTGTAGGTACATCAGGTACTGGTGGAGGCTTTAAAAAGTTTTATGCAAAAGAAATAGATATAAATGATGCCTCAAGAGCAATAAAAGAGGAAGAAGCAGAACTTTGTAAAAAAAATAATGTTAAGTTAGAAGAATTTGAAGTTGCCTATGATGGTATAGCAATAGCAGTTAATCCAGAAAATGACTGGGTAGATGATATAACTACAGAAGAACTTAAAAAAATATGGGAGCCAGGTTCTAAGGTAAAAACATGGAAAGATGTTAACCCAGCTTGGCCAGATAAAGAAATTAAACTTTATGGTCCTGGAACAGATTCAGGAACATTTGATTACTTTACAGAAGCTGTAAATGGTAAAAGCAAAGCTATAAGAACAGATTTTACAGCTAGTGAAGATGACAACGTTTTAGTTCAAGGAATTGCAAATGATAAATATGCAATGGGATATTTTGGAGCTGCTTTTTATGAAGAAAATAGCGATAAAATAAAAGCACTTAAAGTAAATGGTGTAGAACTTAATGCTGAAACTATAATGAATAAAACATATACACCTCTTTCAAGACCACTTTATATTTATGTAAATACTGAGTCTTTACAAAGACCAGAAGTACATGAGTACTTACAATATTACATGACAAAGGTTAAAGAGTTTATAACAGAAGTAGGATACTATCCGCTAGAAGATAAAAAGTACGATGATAATTTAAATAAGGTTAACGAGTTAGCAGGGAAAAAATAGTTAGGTAATACCTAACTTCCCTGTAACAAAGGGAGGATGGAAATGAAAAAGATTAAGTTCCCAAGTAAAGCTAAGGTTGAAAAACAAGAAAAAATAGTAAGTGCTTCTTTACTTGCACTAGGAATAATTTCAATACTTATAACAATTGGGATTATTTTTTCACTTATAGAAGAAACCTTTGGGTTTTTTAAAGAAGTATCTATTGTTGAGTTTTTAACAGGAACACAATGGACTCCTTTATTTGATGATGCTCACTTTGGAGTATTACCTTTAGTAGGTGGAACATTATTAATAGTTGTATTTGCAGCTTTAATATCTATTCCAATAGGGCTTGGTGCAGCTATTTATCTTAGTGAATATGCACCTTCAAAAGTAAGAAAAATATTAAAACCAATTCTTGAAATTTTAGCAGGTATTCCATCAATAGTATATGGATACTTTGCAGTAACAGTTATAACACCTATTTTAAAACAAATTTTTCCTGATATAAGTGTGTTTAATGCACTAAGTGCAGGAATAGCAGTAGGTATAATGACTATACCTATGGTTTCATCACTAAGTGAAGATGCTATGATGGCAGTTCCAGACTCTTTAAGACAAGGAGCATATGGACTTGGTTCAACTAAGTTTGAAGTTGCTACTAAAATAGTAATTCCAGCTTCAATATCAAGTATTGCAGCATCTTTTATACTTGCAATATCAAGAGCTATTGGAGAAACAATGATAGTTGCAATGGCAGCAGGTTCTACTCCAAAGCTTACATTAAATCCACTTGAAAGTATTCAAACAATGACAGGATTTATAGCACAGGTTAGTATGGGAGACGTTCCATATGGATCTATAGCACATAAAACACTTTATGCTGTAGGTACATTACTATTCCTTATAACATTAGTGCTTAACATAATTTCTAAGAAAATAGTTAAAAAATATAGGAGGGCATTATAATGGAAGAAAGAGAAGCAAAACGAATTAGAAAAAGAAAATTAAAAAACTCAATTTTCCATGGTGCAATACTTGCATGCACACTTTTTGGAGTTATAATGCTTGCAATTTTACTATTAGACGTACTTGCAAAAGGATTACCATGGCTTAGTGGTAAGTTTATTACTAACTATCCTTCAATACTACCAAGTAGAGCAGGTATATTCCCAGCACTTTTAGGAAGTATTTGGATTATATGTTTAACAGCTATTATATCTTTCCCAATAGGGGTTGGAACAGCTATTTACCTTGAAGAATATGCAAAACCAGGTAAATTTACAGAATTTATAAAATTAAATATAGCAAACCTTGCTGGTGTTCCATCAATTATATATGGTATATTAGGTCTTACTATTTTTGTTAGAGTTTTTGCTATGGGAAGAAGTATACTTGCAGCTTCATTTACAATGGCACTTTTAGTTCTTCCTATAATAATACTTTCAGCACAGGAAGCTTTAAGAACAGTTCCGTCTTCATTAAAACAAGCATCATATGCTCTTGGAACAACAAAATGGCAAACTGTAACAGGTGTAATACTTCCTTACTCACTACCTGGAATATTAACAGGAACTATTCTTGGAATATCAAGGGTATTAGGAGAAGCAGCACCTTTAATAGTTGTAGGAGCAGTTGGGTACATATCATTTGCACCTACAAGTCCAATGGACCAATTTACAGCTCTGCCTATTCAGATATTTAACTGGTCTGCAATGCCAAAAGCAGAGTTTGAGCATTTAGCAGCAGCTGGTATTATAGTTCTTTTAGTTATACTTTTAGCTGTAAACTCTTTAGCTATAGTACTAAGAAATAAATACCAAATAAAAATGAAGGATTAATTATTAAGAAGGTGAATAAAATATGGCTGAAGATACTAAAATATTAATAAAAGATATGGATTTTTATTATGGTGACCATAAAGCGCTAAAGAATATAAGCATGGACATATACTCAAATAAAATAACAGCTTTTATAGGACCTTCTGGTTGTGGTAAATCAACATTTTTAAGAAGTTTAAATAGAATGAATGATTTTATAGATGGAACAAGAGTAGAAGGAAAAATTGAGATAAACGGCGAAAATATATATTCAGATAGTGTTGACTCAGTAGAACTGAGAAGAAACATAGGAATGGTATTCCAAAGACCAAATCCTTTTCCTAAAACTATATATGAAAATATAGTTTATGGTCTTAGAAAAAATGGAATTAAAGATAAAGAGCTTTTAGATGAAGTAGTAGAAAGTACTTTAAAGGCAGTTGCTCTTTATGATGAGGTTAAAGATAAAATACATAAGTCTGCTTTAGAACTTTCAGGAGGACAACAGCAAAGACTTTGTATTGCAAGGGCTATAGCTATGCAGCCAGATGTTATACTAATGGATGAGCCAACATCAGCTCTAGACCCTATATCAACACATAAGCTAGAAGAATTACTTCTTGATCTTAAAAAAGACTTTACAATTATTATGGTTACACACTCTATGCACCAAGCTGCTAGAATATCAGACTATACAGCGTTTTTCTTAAACGGTGAGGTTATAGAGTATGATGTTACTAAAAATATTTTTTCTAATCCAAGGGACAAAAGAACAGAAGATTATATAACTGGTAGATTTGGTTAGAAGGAAGGGGGAAAAGAAATGACTAGAGAGCACTATTCACAAAAATTATTAGATGTTAAACATCAGGTTTTAACAATGGGTTCTATGGTGGAAAATGTAATTAACATGTCTGTTAATGCTCTTAAAAATGGTGATTTAGAGCTTGCTAAAAGAGTTTACGAAGAAGATGATAAAATAGATGCACTAGAAATAGATATTGAAGGTGAGTGTATGACACTTTTAGCACTTCAATCTCCACTTGCTAAAGACCTTAGAATTGTGGCTACAGCATTAAAGTTAATAACAGATCTTGAAAGAATGGGAGATCATGCAGTGAATATTGCAAAGATAACCCTTGAAATCGGTGAAGAGCCTTTAATTAAACCACTTATTGATATTCCAAAAATGGCAGAGATATGCCAGGATATGGTTAGACTAAGTCTTGATGCATTTGTTAAGGAAGATATAACACTTGCTGAAAAAGTTGCTCAAATGGATGAAGAAATAGATACTATGTATGAAAATATTGTACAGGAGTTATTTATAATCATAGGTAAGCATAAAGACAATATAAGCCAAGGAACTAAACTTTTATTTGTAGGAAGATTCTTAGAAAGAATTGCAGATCACACTACAAATATATGTGAAAGACTTGTTTATATGGTTACAGGTGAAAGACAAAACTTTAATTAAAATAAAAATAGTAGGATTATATCCTACTATTTTTTTATTTTAATGTTCCTATTTTACTAAGTGGGAAAAATCTAAAAACAGCATGTCCTTTTATGCTATCAATTGGAATAGGACCAAGCTGCCTACTATCTTCACTAACTTCTCTATTATCTCCTAAAACAAATATATGAGAATCATCTAAAGTTACACTTAAATTTCCTGTAGTTGTAGTATTAGGGTCTAAATAGGTTTCATTAAGATGTTCCCCATTTACATAAACTCCACCATCTTTAATTTCAACAGTGTCTCCAGGAAGTCCTATAACTCTTTTTATGTATATATTATGTTTTTCGTTTCTTGAGTCAAATATAACAATATCTTTATAATCAAATTTATTTTTATATAGACTTAATTTTTCAACTCCAACTATATCCTTATCATGTAGTGTAGGAACCATTGAAGTACCTGAAACTCTAATAATGTCAAATAAAAATGTTTTAATTAGCAAAGTTAGTATAATAGCTACAATAATGCATATTACCCACTCTATTATTGAAGAAAGAATGTTTTTCAATGTTATCACTCCTATCTAATATATTATATACATATTTAATTAAAAATAACAGATAAATAGTAAAAAAATATAATTAAAGTAATATTTTTCAAGAGTAAAAATTTTAAAAAAGTATAACATAATTTAAAGAGGTGATTTAAATGTCTATATATAGCTTAAAGATTAATAATAGTGAATTTATAAATGAAGTAAAAGAGATTGTAGATATTTTAGATACTGGAGATTGTATAAATATATATGTAGAAAACAGTGAAATAAAAAATACAGTAGAAAATATTATTGAAAAAGAGGGTTTAAAATTTAAACATAAAATAGATGGTAATAAAGAGTATATTATTGCGAAAAAATGAAAAAACATAAGAATTTAAGATATAAATTTAAATAAATAATATATTTGAATTTATATAACTTAAATTCAAGTTTTTTGTAATTTTAATAAATTACAACTTAGTTATATAATATATTTAAGTTAAAGGTCAAAGAAAGTCAAAGTCAAATTAAATATAAAAAGAAAGAAGGATATAAAATGGCAAGATTAAGCGACATTATAGAAGAGTTTATAAAAGATATGTTTGATCAGCAGCGGAAAGATGAAATACTTATTCAAAGAAATGAACTTGCAAATATGTTTGAATGTGCACCTTCTCAAATTAACTATGTTCTTACAACTAGATTTACATCTAATAAAGGGTATTATGTTGAAAGTAAAAGAGGTGGAGGTGGAGGTATAAAAATTATAAGAGCCAACCTTTTAGAAAATAGTTCTTTAGAAAATATGATACTAGAAAACATACCAAATAAAATAACACAAGCTGAGGGGTTTGGTTATATAGATGTTTTTAAAGAAAGAGGATTAATATCAAATAGAGAACATTTGATTATGAAGTTTGCGCTTTCTGACAATACTTTAAGTATATCTAATGAAAAAGATAGATTAAGAAGTGAAATATTAAAAGCAATGCTTATTAGCATTTTAAAATAAGGAGGGATAATATGTTTGAGGATTTATTTTTTAATTCTTTTGAGGATTTTTTCTATACAAATAAGATTTGTCCAAAGTGTAAATTAGATTTTATAACATATAAAAAAACAGGGCGACTTGGTTGTGAAAAATGTTATGAAACCTTTAAAGAAGAATTATATCAAACAATAAAAAATTACCATATAGAAACTCAGCATATAGGAAAATGTCCTTCAAAATATATAGGGAAAAGTGAAGCAAAACTTAGAAATTTAAATTTAAAGCTTAAAAAAGCTATAGAATGTGAAGACTATGAAGAAGCAGCAAGACTACGTGATTTAATAAGAGAAATAAGTGGGAAGTAGGTGATATATATGGATGAAAGTAAAATTGTAATATCAAGTAGAGTAAGGTTTGCAAGAAATCTTAAAGGTATAAATTTTCCACTAAGGCTCAATGAAGATGATAGAAAAAAAGTTGTAGAAAATGTTACATCCTCAATACTTGAAAGTAATTCCTATATATCAAAAGAATTTAGCTTAATTAATTTAAATAAGCTAAAAGATTATGAAAAATCTTCATTAGTTGAAAAACATTTAGTAAGTAAAGATTTAATAAATTCTAAAGAAGGAGCGGCTTTAATTAACAGTAGTGAAACAATATCTATAATGATTAACGAAGAAGATCATATAAGACTTCAAGTTATAGAAAAAGGGTTAAATCTTGAAAAGTGTTTTGATATTGCAAATAAAATAGACGATTTAATGGAAGAAAAACTTACCTATGCTTTTGATCCAAAACTTGGATATTTAACAAGCTGTATAACAAATATTGGGTGTGGATCAAGGGTTTCAGTAATGATGCACTTACCTGCACTTACAAAAGCTAATAAAATACCTACCTTATCTAAAGAACTTTCAAGACTTTCAATGACTATTAGAGGCATTTACGGAGAAGGCAGTAAAGGATTATCTAATATGTATCAAGTTTCTAACCAAGGTTCACTTGGTACATTTGAAGAAAATATTATTAAAAATATTAATGAAGTAGTAAAAAGTATTATAAAAAGTGAAATAAAAGAAAGAGAAAATTTACTTTATAAAGATAAAGAAGAACTAGAAGATATTATTTATAGATCCTTTGGAATATTAAAGTATACCAAAAAAATTTCTACTAAAGATGCATTAAATTTATTATCTAATGTAAGACTAGGAGTAGAAATGGGCATGATAAATAATATAAACTTTGAAAAAATAGAAGAGGCTAGAGAAAATATTCAATCAGGAAATATTCAAAGGATTTTTTCAAAAAATATGACTCCAAGGGAAAGAGACATTGAAAGAGCAAAAATGTTAAATAACTTGTTTTAAGGAGGAAAAGTTATGTTTGGAGGATACACAGAAAGAAGCCAAAAAGTTATATATATAGCTGCAGAAACAGCAAAGGATTTAGGACATAGCTTTGTTGGAACAGAGCATGTACTTGTAGGTTTAATAAAAGAAGGAGGAACTTCATCTGATATATTAAAAGAAGCTGGAGTTTTAAGTGAAAATGTATTAAATCAAATTATTACAATAGAAGGAAAAGGCCAATTAGGATTTGAGCCTCAATCACTTCCATTAACACCTAGAACAAAAAGACTTATAGAAATATCAAGAGCTATTGCAAGAAAACTAGGACATAGTTTTGTAGCACCTGAACATATACTTATTGCTCTACTTGAGGATAATGAAAGCCTTGCACATAGCATATTAAATAAACTATCTATTGATATAGAAAAGTTAAAAGAAAAAGTAATAAAAGCATTTGAAGGTGGAAAAGTATCATCTTCATCAAATTCTCAGTCAGATTCAAATACTAAGGAGTTAGATAAATTTAGTAGAAATCTTAGTAAAATGGCTGAGGAAGGTAAAATAGATCCTATTATAGGACGTGATACAGAAACAGAAAGAGTTATTGAAATACTAAGTAGAAGAAGTAAAAATAACCCTTGTTTAATAGGAGAACCTGGAGTTGGTAAAACAGCTATAGCAGAAGGACTTGCTCAAAAAATATTTGAAGGTAAAGTTCCAGAGATTTTAAAACATAAAAAAGTATATACTTTAGATGTATCTTCAATGCTTGCAGGAGCTAAGTATCGTGGAGAATTTGAAGAAAGACTTAAATCTGTTATAGATGAAGTTAAAGAAGCTAAGGATATTATACTATTTGTAGATGAGGTTCATACAATAGTTGGAGCAGGAGCATCAGAAGGTGCAATGGATGCATCAAATATATTAAAGCCAGCACTTGCTAGAGGAGAACTTCAACTAATAGGAGCAACTACTATTGAAGAATATAGAAAATATATTGAAAAAGATGCAGCTCTTGAAAGAAGATTCCAACCAGTTAATGTTGGAGAACCAAGTGAAGAGGAAGCTCTTGAAATATTAAAAGGACTTCGTGACAAATATGAAGCTCACCATAGACTTCACATAACAGATGAAGCTTTAAAAGCAGCTGTTGAATTATCAAGTAGATATATATCAGATAGGTTTTTACCAGATAAGGCAATAGATTTAATGGATGAAGCATCAGCTAGAGTTAGAATACAAAACCTAACTGCACCAGATGATATTAAAGGACTTGAAAACAGATTAGAAGGTATTAAAAAGGAAAAAGAAGAAGCTGTACAAACAGAAAACTATGAAAAAGCAGCTAGACTTAAGGTAGAAGAAAAAGAAATAGAAGAAAAACTTCAAGAAGCTAAATCAACTTGGAGTGAAGAAAAAATAAGTGATAAGCTTCTTGTTACAGAAGATGATATAGCATACATTGTATCAAGATGGACTGGAATACCAGTTAGTAAATTATCAACAGATGAATCACAAAGATTACTTGACCTTGAAAAAATATTACATGAAAGAGTTATAGGTCAAGAAGAAGCAGTAGAAGCTTTAGCTAAAGCTGTAAGACGTGCTAGAGTTGGACTTAAAGACCCAAACAGACCAATAGGTTCATTTATATTTTTAGGACCAACTGGTGTTGGTAAAACTGAGCTGTCTAAAGCACTTGCTGAAGCTATGTTTGGAAGTGAAAATGATATTATAAGAGTTGATATGTCAGAGTATATGGAAAAACATGCTGTATCAAGACTTATTGGAGCTCCTCCAGGATATGTTGGTTACGATGAAGGAGGACAATTAACAGAAGCTGTAAGACGTAATCCTTATTCAGTAATATTATTTGATGAAATAGAAAAAGCACATCCAGATGTATTTAACGTACTTCTTCAAATACTTGAAGATGGTAGAGTTACAAGTGGGCAAGGAAAAACAGTAGACTTTAAAAATACTATAGTTATTATGACATCAAACCTTGGAGCACATAGTATGGATAAATCTTCACTTGGATTTGCAAAAGAAAAAGATACAAAAGAAATTTCAGATTATGAAAAAATGAAAGAAAATATACTTGAAGATTTAAAAAGACACTTTAGACCAGAGTTTTTAAACAGAATAGATGATATAGTTATATTCCACAAGCTAACAGAGAAAAACATAGAGGAAATAGTAGCCCTTATGTTAAAATCTGTTGCAAAAAGGCTTAAGGAAAATAATATTAATTTAGAGTATACAAACGAAGCAGTAGCACATCTTGCTAAAGTAGGATTTGATAAAACATATGGAGCAAGACCTTTAAGACGTGCTATAACAAAAACAGTTGAGGATAAACTATCAGAGGAAATGCTTAAAGGAAATGTTAAACAAGGTGATAGTATAGTTATGGACTTTAATAATGGAGAAGTAACATTTACTCCAAAGGAAAATAAAGAATCTTTATAATCTAAGTAAACATATTAAAAGCAAGGTAAATTGTCTTTAAGACTTGTATTTACCTTGCTCTTTTTATATAATTGGTTTTTAGTTATTAGTAAATTTTTAGGATGTGATATTATGGCAAAAACTAAGGTAACTTTTGTATGTTCAGAATGTAATTATGAATCACCTAAATGGATGGGTAAATGTCCAAATTGTGATACTTGGAATACATTTGAAGAAAAAACGATTATGCCTAAATCTTCAAGTAAAGTTAGTACAAAATCATATAGCACAAGTAGTGTAAAAAAACTATCTGATGTTATAGCAACAAACAGTGATAGAATCATTACTAATATAAATGAATTTAATAGAGTAATGGGATCAGGTATTGTAAAAGACTCTATTACAATAATTACTGCAAAACCAGGAGCAGGTAAATCTACACTTTTACTTCAAGTTGCTAATGATATAGCCGAAAAGGGACTTAAGGTTCTTTATGCATCTGGTGAAGAAAGTGATAGTCAAATTAGAAATAGAGCAGGAAGAATATTAAATAAAATACATGAAAATATATGGGTTATAGCTACAACAAGTATGGATGAGGTTACCTTTGCTGTTAATGAAATAAATCCTGATTTAATTATAGTAGATAGTATTCAAACATTTACACTAGAGTCATTTCTTCCATCAAGAGCAGGATCTCCAACTCAAACAATGGAATGTGCAAGTGAGCTTTTAAGAATTGCTAAAAATAAAGAAAGACCGAGGGCAGTTTTTCTAGTAGGTCAAATGAATAAAAATGAGGAAATAGCAGGACTTAGATCTCTTGAACACTTAGTAGATGCAGTACTTGTTATAGAAGGAGACAACGAAGAGGAACTTCGCAGTTTAACTGCAACTAAAAATAGATTTGGAAGCACAGGAGAAATGGGATTTTTCTCAATGACTGAAGAGGGAATGCTATCAATAGATAATCCTTCAGAATTTTTTATGACTAAAAGAGAAGAAGGTAATGAAGCTGTAGGAACAGCTTTAACAGTTGTAAGAGAAGGATCAAGACCTATAATTTTAGAAATTGAATCATTAGTTTCAAACTCATTTATGCCATATCCCTCTAGAATATGTGAAACAATAGGAAAAGATCAGTTAAATACTTTAATATCCATATTAGAACAAAGAGGATATATGAATATGGCAAATAAAAATGTTGTGCTTAAAACAACAGGTGGAATTAGAGTGAGAGAAACTGCAATAAATCTTTGTACTATAATGAGTATAGCCTCTTCAATGAAGGAGATTCCTATAAAATCACATACTGTTTTTATATCAGATGTAGGTCTTACAGGAGAGCTTAAAAAAGTTCCATCTCTTGAAACAAGATTAAAAGAAGTAGATAGAATGGGATTTAAATATGCATATATTGCAAAAGGCGCATTAAGTAGAAATATAAAATTTAATTCTTTAAAATTAATAGAGTGTAAAAACTTAATGGAAGTTATAGAAAGTGTTTTTAAATAAAGTGTTTTATAGTATAGTATAATTATATAGTTTTATAATAAGGTAAGTAATAGAATAGGTATAGAATTTTAGGGGGACAAGGATTATGAAGGATTATAGGGAAAAAAGCCTGTTAGACCTTCTTAGTATAATGGCACCAGGTACATCTTTAAGAGATGGACTTGAAAATGTACTTAAGGCAAAAACAGGTGGACTTATAGTAATAGGCGATGAAGAAGAAATTATGAAAATTACAGATGGTGGTTTTTATATAAATAGTGATTATAGTCCTGCATATCTTTATGAACTAGCTAAAATGGATGGAGCTATTGTAGTAAGTACAGATATGAAGCGTATTATATATGCAAATGCTCAGCTTCTTCCAGACCCGTCTATTACAACTAGAGAAACAGGAACAAGACATAGAACAGCAGAAAGAGTAAGTAAACAAACAGGAGCAATAGTTATTGCTATATCTCAAAGAAGAAATTTAATTACGGTTTATAAAGGTAATTTAAAATACATATTAAAGGATACTAACACTGTTTTAAATAAAGCAAACCAAGCTGTACAAACTCTTGAAAGATATAAGGTAGTTTTAGATGAAGCTATTACAAATTTATCTGCTCTAGAGTTTGAAGATTTAGTTACAGTTTACGATGTTGCAAATACTGTACAAAGATACGAACTTGTTATGAGAATAGTTTATGAAATAGAAAGATTTATATGTGAACTTGGAGATGAAGGGCGATTAGTTTCTATGCAGCTAGATGACTTAATAGGAAATATTGAAGAAGAAGGAGAACTTCTTATAAAAGATTATGTTGTTGAAACTAAAGAATATGATGAAGTTTTAAAAAATATTAAATCTTTAACAGCAGAGGATATTGTTGAGCTTAATATTATATGTAAAACACTTGGATACTCTCCAGATTCTATGATAGAAACAATGATATCACCTAAAGGATATAGAATATTAAATAGAATACCTAGAATGCCTCAAACTGTTATAGAAAACCTTGTTAAAGAATTTAAACACTTTAAAAAAATATCAAGGGCAAGTCTTGAACAGTTAGATGATGTTGAAGGTATAGGAGAAGCAAGGTCAAGAGCAATAAGAGAAGGACTTCGCAAAATACAAGAACAGGTTCTTATGAATAGAAATGTATAGAGAGCATATGCTCTCTTTTTTATTTTTTTTAGATATTACGTAAACAAAATAATACATGATTAATATACTGTATATTAATAGTGAAAATTTAAACAGTTTATTTAATGTTTATATTTTGTTAGGAGTGGTAATAATGCTTTATATAGGTGATAAAATTTTCTACCCAGGATA
This sequence comes from Bacillota bacterium, assembly GCA_023389275.1. Lineage (GTDB taxonomy): Bacteria > Bacillota > Clostridia > Clostridiales > Caloramatoraceae > Clostridium_AB. The sequence continues at coordinate 9,802 of JAEWEN010000061.1, read as the reverse complement.
TGGTGCAGGAGAGATCATTAACATAGAGGAAAAGGAAGTATTTGAAACAATTGATAAATATTATGTAATAAAGCTTGTAAATGGACTTATTACAATGATGCCAGTAAATACTAGAAAGTCAAAAGGAATTAGAAAGTGTTTAACGAAAGAAGAATGTATAAGGTGTTTAGAAATTTTAAATGAAAAAGCGTCTTCTATGCCAGGAAAATGGCTTGATAGATATAAAATTTATACGAAAACTATAAAAACAGGAGACCTATCTAATATGTGTTCAGTTTTAAAGGATGTAATTGCAATAAGGAAAAAGAAAAAGCTTTCAAATAGCGAAGAAAATTTTTATGAAGACATATTAAATATGGTTTCAGAGGAGATATCCATTGTACTGGATATAGATTTAGGAAGCGCTAAAAAAATAGTACTAAATCCAGATTCTTTAGATGTAATTAAATAAAAATCATTTGCAATCTGAAGTTTACCTGAATTTTAACTAAATGAAATTGCTTTTTTCATTACTTTAAGGTATATTAAAAATTAAATATACTTAGGGCACAAAAGAATGGTCTTAAAAGGGAGGTGTATCGATGCTAAATAAATTTTTTAGGACCTTAATTACTTTAGGAGGTATATTAATAGGACTACTTTCAGCATATGGACTTGGAAGATTAGAGGTAGTTAATTCTATTTTTAATATTAACAATAGTACAACAAAAGAAGTTGTTTTTACAACTGCTATAGCTATTATTTTTGGAATTATATTTTATTTAATATCACCATTTATAATTAATCTTGTAACAAAATTTATATCTGCTGTAGAAGGTTCACTTAAAAAAATACCAGCAGGAGATATTATACTTGGACTTATAGGTTTAATAGTTGGGCTTATTATAGCAAATCTATTAGTAAATTCGTTTATAAAGTTTTTCTCTACATCTACATTCCTATCTTTAATTGGTTCTATTATTTCAGTTATAGTTAATATAGTGTGTGGAGTTTTAGGTATAAAAATAGCAGTTGAGAAAAAAGGAGAACTTGCTAGATCAACTAATATTTTTAGAAGATTCTCAAGGGAGAAAAAACCTAAAGAAAAGGAAGCAGTTGGTGCAACACCTAAGGTTCTTGATACAAGTGTAATCATAGATGGTAGAATATTTGATATTTTAAAAACAGGTTTTGTTGAAGGAACAATTATAATTCCAACATTTGTACTTGAAGAACTACGTCATATAGCTGATTCTTCAGACTCATTAAAAAGAGTTAGAGGAAGAAGAGGTCTTGACCTTTTAAATCAAATACAAAAAGAACTTCCTGTAAAAATAAAAATAAGTGAAAAAGACTTCCCTTCTGTACAAGAAGTTGATATGAAGCTTTTAAAATTAGCAGAAGAGGAAAAGGGAAAAGTTATTACAAATGACTTTAACTTAAATAAGGTAGCAGAATTTCAAGGTGTACCTGTACTTAACATAAATGAACTTTCAAATGCAATAAAGCCTGTTGTAATACCAGGTGAGGAAATGCATTTATCTATTGTAAAAGATGGAAAAGAAAGTGGACAAGGGATTTCTTATTTAGATGATGGTACTATGATAGTTGTTGAAGGTGGTAGACGTCATTTAGGAGAAGATGTAGATGTTATTGTAACTAGTGTACTTCAAACAGCTGCTGGAAGAATGATATTTGCTAAAATAAAGTAATTAATTGAAGCTATGCATTAATGCATAGCTTTATTATATAAAGGAGAGAAAAAATGATAACTGCTATAATAGTTGCTGCTGGTATAGGTTCTAGAATGGAACTTGGATACAACAAGCAATTTTTAAAAATATCAGATAAAGAAGTAATAGCTTATACAATAGAGGCTTTTGAAAAGGTTAAAGAAATAGATAATATAATACTTGTTTCATCTAAAAATGAAATAAGTTTATTTAAAGATATAATTAATAAATACAATTTTAAAAAGGTTTTAAAGGTTGTAGAAGGGGGAAGTAGTAGACAAGAGTCTGTTTATAATGGCCTACTTCAATGTGAAACATGTGATATAGTTTTAATACATGATGGCGCAAGACCTTTTATAAAAGAGGAAATAATAAAAGAAAGTATTAAAGAAGTTAAAGATAAAAATTCAGTCGCAGTAGGGGTTAAAGTTAAAGATACAGTAAAAAAAGTTTATAATATGGAGTATACAAGTACTTTAAATAGAGAAGAATTATACTGTGTACAAACACCTCAAACATTTAAATATGAACTAATACTTAAAGCACACAAAAATGCTTTAGAAAAAGGATATGTAGGAACAGATGATACTTCACTTATAGAGTTTTTAGGTGAAAAGGTTTATATAGTTAATGGAGATTATTTTAATATTAAAATTACTACTAAGGAAGATGCTTATATAGGCGAAGGAATAGTTAAAGCTTTAAAGGAGGGTGTTTAATGAGAATAGGACATGGATATGATGTACATAAACTAGGTGAAAATAGAGACCTTATTATAGGAGGAGTTAAGGTGCCACATAACTTAGGTCTTATAGGTCACTCAGATGCTGATGTTTTAACACATGCAATAATGGATTCAATATTAGGAGCGCTAGCTTTAAGAGATATAGGATATCATTTTCCAGATAATGATGATTCTTTTAAAAATATAAATAGTCTTTTATTGCTAGAAAAGGTTAAAGAATTACTTGATAATAAGGGATATAAAATAGGAAATATAGACTCAACTATTATAGCTCAAAAACCTAAATTATCTCCATATATAGAAAATATGAGGGAAAATATATCAAATGTACTTAAAATATCTATAGAAGATATAAATATAAAGGCAACTACTGAGGAAAAGTTAGGATTTACAGGGGAAGAAAAAGGAATATCAGCTCATAGTGTGTGTATAATCTTTAAAAAATAGTATACAATTGTGTTATTATTGACATATATTTTTTAAGAATATATAATATTTTTAGGTGGTACCGATAATTCAGCCTTCGCCCAAGCTTTAGGGTGAAGGCTTTTTAAATATAGAGGCTATTTTTAGATATATAGATTTTGCGAGAGGAGATTCAATATGAGATTATCAAATTTATTTATGCCAACATTAAGAGAAGTTCCAGCTGAAGCAGAAATTTTAAGTCACAAGCTAATGTTAAGAGCTGGCCTTATGAGAAAACAAGCGTCAGGGGTATATAATTACTTACCACTAGGACTTAAAGCCTTAAATAAATTAGAAAATGTAATTAGAGAAGAAATGGCAAACGAAGGAGCACAAGAAATAATTTGTTCAGCTTTAATTCCTTCAGAACTACTTAAAGAATCAGGTAGATGGGGTGTATTTGGTCCTGAAATGTTTAAGCTTTATGACAGACAAGAAAGAGAGTTTTGTCTTGGACCTACACATGAGGAGGTTTTCACTGACATAGTAAGAAGTTCAGTAAAATCATATAAAAATCTTCCTCTAAACCTATACCAAATTCAAACTAAGTATAGAGATGAAAGAAGACCTAGATTTGGAGTTATGAGATCAAGAGAATTTGTTATGAAAGATGCTTATAGCTTTGACTCATCATTAGAAGGACTTGATAAGTCATTTGATAAAATGCATAGAGCTTATTGTAAAATCTTTGAAAGATGTAACCTTGACTATGCACCTGTTGAAGCAGATTCAGGAGCAATGGGAGGAAATGGTTCTATAGAGTTTATGGTAAAATCAGAAGTTGGAGAAGATGAAATAGTATTTTGTACTAAATGCTCATATGGAGCAAACATAGAAAAAGCAGAAACTAAGCCAACTGGAGAAATTGCTGATGTAAGTGTACGTGAAGTTGAAAAAGTATATACTCCAGGAATTAAAACTATAGAAGACCTTGCAAAATATATATATAAAAAGCCTTCAGAGATTGCAAAAACTCTACTTTATAAAGTAGATGATAAAGTAGTTGCTATTGTTATAAGAGGAGATAGAGAACTTAATGAAGTTAAACTAGCAAACCACTTTAAAGCAACAGAGGTAGCAATGCTAGATGAGGCAGGAGTAAGACTTGCAACAGGATGTGAGCCAGGATTTGCAGGACCTATGGGAATTAAAGTAGATGAGCTTTTAATTGATTATGAAATCGCAGATGGTGAAGTTTTCACAATTGGAGCTAATGAAACTGACTACCATATAATGAACACTATGTATAAAAGAGACTTTGACGGAATAGTTGGAGACTTTAGAAACATAGCTGAAGGAGACGCTTGTCCTTGTTGTGGAGCTCCTGTTACTATTAAAAGAGGTATTGAAGTTGGGCATATATTTAAGCTTGGAACAAAATACTCAGAAGCTTTAAATGCTAACTTTATAAATGAAGAAGGTAAAGAAGAGCCTATTATAATGGGATGCTATGGTATAGGTGTAAATAGAACTATGGCAGCTATAGTTGAACAACACAGTGATGAAAACGGAATTATATGGCCTCTTGAAATTGCACCTTTTGAAGCAATTGTTGTACCAGTTGTTATGAAAGATGAAACTCAAGTTAAAGTTGCAGAGGAAATATATGAAAAACTTAAAGCTCTTGGTATAGATGCATTAATAGATGATAGAAAAGAAAGAGCTGGAGTTAAGTTTAACGATGCAGATCTTATAGGAATTCCTTTTAGAATCACAGTAGGTAAAAAAGCAAATGAAGGAATAGTTGAATTTAAACTAAGAGAAGAAAGTGAAGCTAGAGACGTTAAAATAGAAGATATTTATACAGAAGTTATAAAAGCATTTAAGGAAAAAGGTAAAAAGCTTTACTCAAAAACAGAATTATAGTTAAAGTATAAAAAGAACCCTTATAAAAATAATGAGTATAATAATATAAGGTCGTTCTAGTAATGCTTAGGAGGAGAGTTTAAATGGGAATAAAGCTTTACAATACAATGACAAGACAAAAAGAGGAGTTTGTACCAGTAACAGAAGGCGAAGTTAAAATGTATGTTTGTGGACCTACTGTGTATAACTACTTTCATATAGGAAATGGTAGAACTTTTATAGTTTTTGATACTATAAGAAAATACTTTGAGTATAAAGGATATAATGTAAAGTTTGTTCAGAACTTTACAGATATAGATGACAAACTTATTAAAAAAGCAAATGAAGAAGGAACTACAGTAGAAAACGTAGCTAAAAGATATATAGAAGAGTATTATACTGATGCAGATAACCTAGGCATTAAAAGAGCAACACATAATCCTAAAGCAACTGAATATGTTGGAAAAATAATTAAGTTTATAAAAGACCTTGAAAGTAAAGGATATGCATATTCAAAAGAAGGAGATGTATTTTTTAGAACAAAAAAATACGATGGATATGGAAAACTTTCAAAGCAAAGCATTGAAGATTTAGAAGCAGGGTCTAGAATAGAAGTAGATTCAAGAAAAGAAGATCCTATGGATTTTGTTTTATGGAAGGCTCAAAAAGAGGGAGAACCTGGATGGAACAGTCCATGGGGATGTGGAAGACCAGGTTGGCATATAGAATGTTCTGTAATGGCAAGTGAACTTTTAGGAGAAACAATAGATATTCATGGTGGTGGAGCAGACCTTTCATTTCCACATCATGAAAATGAAATAGCTCAAAGTGAATCAAGACATGGTAAAAACTTTGCAAAATACTGGATGCATTCAGCATACCTTAATATTAACAATCAAAAAATGTCAAAATCACTTAATAACTTTTTCACAGCTAGGGAAATTCTAGAAAAGTATGATGCTGAAGTTGTAAGACTATTTATGTTATCAGGACATTATAGAAACCCTATAAACTTTAGTATAGATTTATTAGAATCAGCTAAATCAGGACTTGAAAGATTATATAATTCTATAAGAAACTTAGAACATATAGAAATACATGGAGAAGACCGTGATTTTTCAGATACTGAAAAACAGTTATATGAAAAAATACTATCTTATAAAGAGAAGTATATAGAGTCTATGGATGATGATTTTAATACTGCTGATGCAATAGGCCATATATATGAAATGGTTAAAGAAATTAATACATCAGTTAATGAATCATCAAGTAAAAAACTGGCTACTTTAGCACTAGAGATTATAAGAGAGCTTGGAAGTGTACTTGGTATACTTCAAAAGGTAAGTGAAGAAGAGTTTTCAGATGAAATAAAATCTTTAGTTGAAGAAAGACAACAGGCTAGAAAAAATAAGGACTTTAAGCTTGCTGATGAAATAAGAGATAAACTTAAAGAAATGGGAATAGTAGTTGAAGATACTCCTCAAGGAGTAAAAATATCTAGAATATAACAAAAAAGCTACCTAAAATAAAGTATGTAATTACTTTACTTAGGTAGCTTTTAACTTTTACTTAATAATTCTAAACCACAAATGTGATAATATATGTTTTGTTGGTGAATTTTATAGATTTATAGTATTATGTAATTAATAAAAATCTTTAAGGAGAAAAAATGAGAGAAGAAAAGTTTTCAGAAAATGAAGTAAGATTATTAAATCCAATAACACTTGCTTATGTAGGTGATTGTATATATGAAATGTATATAAGAAAGTATATAGTTTTTAATACAAAGGACAAAAGAGGGAAAAACCTACACAAGCTATCTATTAAGTTTGCTAATGCAAAATCTCAGTCTCAATTTTTAGAGGAAATAAAAGAAATATTAACTGAAGAGGAGCTTGAAATAGTAAGAAGAGGACGTAACTGTAAAACAGGTCACGTTCCTAAAAGTGCAAGTGTTATAGACTATAAAAGAGCAACTGCACTAGAGGCTCTTATTGGATATTTATATCTTTTAGGTAGAAACGAAAGAATAGAAGAAATAATGGATAAAATACTAGAGAAAGCTGAATTATAATAAAGAGGTGTTAAAATGACAAAGCTAAATGTAAAACTAATAGCACATACTGAAAATCCAGAAAAAATAATTGCAGCTGCTGCAAAACTTTGCTATAGCAGTACATCAGCAGATACAATACTTGAAGGTTTAACAGAGGAGAAAACACAAGAATTTATAAATATGTTAATGTCTCTTTCACATGAATCTCCAATTGAACATGTATCTTTTACATTTGCTATTGAAGGAGTGTCAAGATCTTTAACACATCAGCTTGTAAGACATAGAATAGCAAGTTATTCACAACAAAGTCAAAGATATGTTAAATTAAATCAATTTGAGTACATAATTCCTCCAGAAGTAGAAGGTATAATAGAAGCTAAAGAGATATACATAAAGTCTATGGAAGAGGCTCAAAAGTCATATGACAAAATAGTTAATATTCTTTGTGATAAGCATTTTGAAAAACTTGTTGAAAAAGGAATAGAAGAGAAAAAAGCAAGAAAATTATCAGAAAAGAAAGCTATAGAAGATGCAAGATATGTTTTTCCAAATGCTTGTGAAACAAAAATAGTAGTAACTATGAATGCAAGAAGCTTATTTAACTTTTTTAATCATAGATGTTGCAATCGTGCTCAATGGGAAATAAGAAATCTTGCTGATGAAATGTTAAAACAGGTGAAAAAGGTAGCTCCTACTTTATTTAAGTCCTGTGGTCCTGCATGTGTTAGAGGAAACTGTTCAGAAGGCACAATGACATGTGGAGAAATAATAAAGGTTAGAGAAAAATACAAAAGTTTATAGTAAATTAAATTTAGGAGGAAAAAATGAGAGAAAAAAAAGAGTTTAAAAATAAAAAACCTTTTTCAAATAGAGAATCATTTAATGAAAGCGAAGAGTTTATAGAAGGAAGAAATCCTGTAATTGAAGCTTTAAAGTCAAATAGAACAATAGAAAAACTTTTTATAGCAAAAGGTGACATAGAAGGGTCAATTAAAATAATAATATCGAAAGCTAAGGAAAAAGGTATTGTTATACAAGAAATGGACAAAAAAGGCCTTGATAATATGTCTGTAACTAAAAATCATCAAGGAGTTATAGCTAGAGTATCTCCATTTGAGTATTCAACTATTGAAGATATATTAGAAACTGCAAAAGAAAAAGAAGAGGATCCTTTTGTAATAATACTTGATGAAATAGAAGACCCACATAATTTAGGTTCTATTATAAGAACAGCTAATGCTTGTGGAGCACATGGAATAATAATACCAAAAAGAAGAAGTGCATCTGTAACACAAACAGTACTTAAAGTTTCAGCTGGAGCAGCTGAAGGAATAAAAATAGCAAAAGTTACAAATCTTAACCAAACTATTAAAGAGTTAAAGGATAATGGTCTTTGGATTATTGGAACTGATATGGATGGAGAAGCATGCTATAGTGCAAATCTTAAAGGTCCAGTAGGGTTAGTTGTTGGAAGTGAAGGAAAGGGAATAAGTAAATTAGTTAAACAAAACTGTGATCTTATTGTTAAAATTCCTATGAAAGGCACTATTAACTCTTTAAATGCATCAGTTGCAGGTGGAATTATAATCTACGAAATCCTAAGACAAAGAGGTTAGGTGTAATAAGAATAACTACTATAGAATTTTTAAAGTAAATTGAAATTACAAATACAAAAATAGGCGAAAAAATAAAATTAAGCTATATAGACGGTAGGAATATGCTAGAAAACTGCGTAGATAAAGATATATTGGAAAAACTTGAGAAGATACGTCGAAACCTTTGATAATGCTTGACTTTAAATGTTTTTTGATTATATAATTACAAATAAGTTTTAGGTTACAAAAAATTTTTATTTTATTTTTATTTTTAAAAAAGATTACTTCAGTTACTTTAGGGGGGATAAGATTGGAACAGACAGCAAAAGTTGTTGCTTATGATTACGAAAATATGGTAGATGAGGAAATAGTAGCTTTAGCTGCAGATGGGGATGCAGCTGCTGAGGAATACATAATCAATAAGTATAAATCACAGGTTAAGGCTAAAACAAAATCATATTTTTTAATAGGAGCAGATAAAGACGACATATATCAAGAGGGAATGATTGGACTTTATAAGGCGATTAGGGATTTTAAAGTAGACAAGCTAGCATCATTTAGAGCATTTGCAGAACTGTGTATTACTAGACAAATAATTACAGCTATAAAAACTGCTACTAGACAAAAGCATATACCATTAAATAGTTATGTATCTTTAAATAAGCCTATATATGATGAAGAGTCAGATAGAACTTTAATGGATGTACTATCTACTATTCATATTTCAGATCCAGAAGAACTTGTTATTAGTAAAGAAGAAAAGCAAAAAATAGAAGAAAAAATGGTAGAGGTTTTAAGTCCTCTTGAAATTCAAGTTATAAGATCTTACTTAGATGGGAAAAGTTATCAAGAAATAGCTAAGGAATTAAATAGACATTCTAAGTCAATTGACAATGCTCTGCAAAGAGTAAAAAGAAAATTAGAAAAGTTTCTAGCGCCACTTGTTTAAATAGATAGTTACATATTGACAGAGATTTTTAAAAAGTGTAAAATTAATAATCGATAAATAATATTATGTTAAGGGGTGTTTTACCCCATTTGCCCATGTAGCTCAGTTGGCAGAGCGTCACCTTGGTAAGGTGGAGGTCACCGGTTCAATCCCGGTCATGGGCTCCAAATATACATAATTCAGAATGTTATATTAAAAATTACTTCTTATTTTAAAATTAGAGGAGGATGAATAAAATGGCAAAAGGTACATTTGAAAGAAACAAACCACACGTTAACATTGGAACAATAGGACACGTTGACCATGGTAAAACAACATTAACAGCAGCTATAACAACAGTTTTAGCATTAACAGGTGGAGCTCAAGCTCAAGATTACGGCGCAATCGATAAAGCACCAGAAGAAAGAGAAAGAGGAATCACAATCAATACAT
>JAEWEN010000125.1 GCA_023389275.1 Bacillota bacterium | reverse complement strand
AAACTTCGAGTTTCTTTTTTTATGGTTAAACATGTTGTAGCACAAGGCCAGTGCATTAAACAAAATATCATAACACATACAGCTGTAAGTGGTGTCCAACCATTATCAAGAAGTAACACTCTAAGCTGATCTAAACTATCAAGCTCTAGCATAGAACCTGTAGCCATATAACTCATAATTATTATAGGAACAACAATTTCATTTGCAGGGAATCCTAAAATAAATGCCATTAAAATATATCCATCAAGACCTATAAGATTTGCAAATGGATTTAAAAAGTTAGCACAGTGAGTTAAGATACTTATATTATCTATTTGAATATTTGCCATAGTCCATATAACAAGTCCAGCTGGTGCTGCAACCATTACAGCTCTTGCTAGTACAAATAATGTTCTATCAAATATAGATCTTATAATTATTTTTCCAATTTGAGGCTTTCTATAAGGAGGAAGCTCAAGTGTAAATGATGATGGAATTCCTTTTAAAACAGTGTTTGATAAAATTCTAGATACAAATAGTGTCATTATTATTCCAAGTAAAATAACACTAGTAAGCATTAAAGCTGATGCAATAGATTGAAAAGGACGAATTAAAACCCCAGTGAAAAACATAGTAATAATAGCTATAAGAGTTGGGAATCTACCATTACATGGTACAAAGTTGTTTGTTATAATAGCAATAAGTCTTTCACGAGGAGAATCTATAATTCTACATCCTATAACTCCAGCAGCATTACAACCAAACCCCATACACATTGTTAAAGCTTGTTTTCCACATGTACATGCTTTTTTAAAGTAATTATCAAGATTAAATGCTACTCTAGGCAGATACCCTAAGTCTTCTAAAAGGGTAAACAAAGGGAAAAATATAGCCATTGGAGGAAGCATAACAGACACTACCCATGCAAGGGTTTTATACATTCCATCAACTAATAGACCTTTTATTAGTGGAGGCGCACCAATTAAAACAAAAAACTGAGAAAGTTGATCTTCAATCCAAAACAGTCCAGTAGCTAACATTTGAGATGGAACATTAGCTCCAGTAATTGTAATCCAAAAAACTAAACTTAAAAGAAGAAGCATTATAGGAATTCCAAACTTTTTAGATGTTAAATATGAATCAATTTTTCTATCTGTAATATTGTAATTTTTATTTTTAATAGAAACCACAGAGTTACTAATTTCTTCACAAGTTTTAACTATTTGTGATACAATTTCATCACGAAAATTATTTGAATCAATTCCATTTTCTTTTAAGAAGTTTTTAGCTTCGTTTAATTTTGTCATAATAACCTTATTTTCTAATAGATTATATTTAAGATGATTATTTATAGAATTAATTAAGGTTTTATCTCCATCAAGAAGTTTTAATGCTAGCCATCTAGAATTTATATCTGAAGGTATATATTCTTCTAAATTATCTTCAACTATAGATATAGCTTTTTCAATTTCTTCACTATATGTTATTTTAAAGGCTTTATTATCTTCACAGCAGAAGTTAGCTACTACATTTGTAAGTTCAGAGAGTTTTTTATTTTTTGCAGCACTTGTACCTACAACAGGAACACCTAGTTTTTCGGAAAGTTTAGTTATGTTTACTTTTATGCCCTTTCTTTCTGCTTCATCCATTAAGTTAACACATACAATTACTTTTGATGTAATCTCAAGTGTTTGAAGAACAAGATTTAGGTTTCTTTCAATACAAGTTGCATCCATTACAATTAAAGATGTATCTGGCTGCCCAAAGCATATAAAATCTCTTGCAATTTCCTCTTCAACAGAACTAGACATTAAAGAGTAGGTTCCTGGAATATCAACAAGTATATAGTTATTATTTTCATACTTATAATTACCAATTGCATTTGTTACAGTTTTTCCTGGCCAGTTTCCAGTATGTTGGTTAAGGCCTGTTAAATTATTAAAAATAGTACTTTTCCCTACATTAGGATTACCACATAAAGCTATTATTTTATCATCTGGAGATGTTTTTGTTATTTTAAAGTCTGTTTCTATAACATCTATACCAGTGGATTTACTAGTTAATCCCATTTCTATCCTCCTTAAAAATATTATAATTAAATAATTTCTACTAATATCATAGAAGAAACTTCTTCTCTTAATGCTATTACTGCACCTCTAATAAGATAAGCAATAGGGTCACCAGATGGGCTTTGATGTAAAGACTCTATTACGGTGCCATTAATTATGCCAAGGTCTAACATTCTTCTTCTTATATTTCCTTCACAGGTTAACTTTTTTACTTTACATTTTTGTCCCAAAGGTAGTTCATTAAGTAAAATATATTCATCTTTCATATTTACCCTCCTTTTACATAATTGCTGCTTTGCAAAAGACTCCACTATAGTAAAATATGTAAAATAAATTGAAGTGTTACTAATTAACGTAAAATGTAAAAGTATTTTATATGAATGATTTTAACTGTTTATGTTTACACTATTTTCAAGAAAGGAAGTGGATTTAGTGAATAAAAATGCAGAACTTTTAAATTTCATATATCAAAATTCTCAAATGGGAGTAGAAACAATAGATCATTTAATAAAAATTACAGAGGGAGAAAGATTTAAACTGGTATTAGCGGCTCAGCTTGAGGGATACAGTAAGATAAATGATGAGGCAAAAGAAATGTTAAATCAAAATGGATATGATGAAAAAGGAATAGGGACATTTGAAAAAATGAGAACATATCTTATGATTAACTTTCAAACATTAAATGATAAATCATCATCACATATTGCAGAAATGCTTATTATAGGAAGTAATATGGGTGTTATAGATGCTATTAAAAATATAAATAAATATAAAGATGCAGAGGAGAATATTGTAGGTTTAATGGAAAAATTAAAGGTTTTTGAAGAAAGTAACATTGAAAAGTTAAAAATGTTTTTATAAAACAAATTGTTAAGGAAATGTCTGGAATGTTAAAATAAAAATTAACTGAATATAAAATTTTTACAAAAAGATTAGACTTTTTTAAAAACTCTAATCTTTTTGTTTTTGTATAATATTAAATTAAGTAATTTGTTATAAAAAATATATATAAATAAGTTAAAAAGTATAAAAATAAAGAAAATTATATACAAATTTTGTAGTGTAAGGATTTTACAATAATATTATAAAAGTTTAAATAAATTAAAAATTTATCAATGTTTGTGTTGTAATCAAATTTTTAAGATGATAAAATTAGGTATAAAATTTAGAGAATATTCTCAAATATAATTACGTAATTAAATTAAATATGTCTGATTTTAGGTTTTGTATAAGGGTTATTCAATTTACGATTATTGGGGAATAATACGTAAGAAAAGGGGAAAAAACTATGGACAGAATAAAAAATAAATGGTTCTACGCATGTATAAGAGCTGCTATACCTGCGCTTTTAATTCACTGTAGTATAGGTACAGTATATTGTTGGTCCTTAATTAAAGCTGATATAGCACAGTACATTGGAAGAAGTAATAGTGAAGTAGAGTGGGCATTTAGTTTAGCTATTTTCTTTCTTGGTATGTCAGCAGCATTTGGAGGAAGTATGGTAGAAAAAAATGTTAGAAAATCTTCATTGATTTCTGCTATATGTTTTTCGTCAGGTATGGTATTAACAGGTGTATCTATTTATTTTAAATCGCTTATTGGAATTTATTTAAGTTATGGAGTATTAATGGGAATTGGTCTTGGAATAGGTTATTTATCTCCAGTAAAAACGCTTATGCTTTGGTTTAGCGATAAAAAAGGACTTGCTACTGGACTTGCTATTACAGGATTTGGACTTGCAAAGGTTATTGCTAGTCCTGCAATGGTTAGTCTTTTAGGAAGTGTTGGTCTTGTAAAAATGTTTTATATTTTAGCAGCTATATATTTCTGCATTATGATATTAGGAAGTATTTTAATTAAAAAGCCTGCAGGATGGGAAGAAGAAACTAAAAAATCAGACTTTAAGGCTGCTTCAATGTTTAAAAATAAAACTTTTATTGGTATTTGGTTAATGATATATATAAATATAACATGCGGACTTGCTCTAATTTCACAGGAAAAAGATATTATGAGCTATGCTGGGTTATCAGCTATTGCAATAGGAAGCGTATCTGCATTAACTGCTATATTTAATGCAGGGGGAAGACTTGTATATTCAGCAGTATCAGATAAATTAAAAGATAGAAAAAGTATTTATAATTTTATGCTATCTTTATCTGTATTGATAATAGGGATAACTCTTTTAACTAATAGTATAAATAGTGGAATAGTTATTATTATAATAACTTTACTATGTGTTATTAACTCAACATATGGTGGAGGATTTAGTAACTTACCTACATTACTATCAGATTGTTTTGGAATGAATGATATAAGTAAAATACATGGACTTGCTCTTTCAGCTTGGGCTATAGCAGGCTTAAGTGGAAATCAATTAAGTTCATTTATTTATTCAAAAACAGGTTCATACAATAACATATTATATGCAATATTAGTTTTATACATAATAGGTTTAGTAATTAGCTTTACTATGATAAAAACTAATAAAAATGCAAATGAAAATGTTACAGAGTTTGTGAAAACATCTGTATAAAATTATATTTTAAGTGTGGTATTTAATAAAGACTATAGATAAGCTTATCTATAGTCTTTTATTCTTTAAAACATATATAATATTTTTTTAACTTTTCTTTTATGCTAAAGGAAATATTATGTAATATAATAAAATTAGTATAATATGAAAGGAATAGTTTATTATGAAGAGTATACCTTATATTAAAATTATTAAAATAGCACTAGGTTCTGCAATTGCTATATTACTAGCTCAAAACATAGGGTTACATTATAGTGCATCAGCTGGAATAATAACTATTTTAAGTGTTCAAGATACTAAAAAAGAAACCTTACTTATTGCATTTAAAAGAATAGTTTCGTTTTTAATTGCTATTTTAGTTTCAGCACTTGTATTTTATATTCAAGGATATAGTCCTTTAAGTTTTGGAGTGTTTTTATTTGTATTTATATCAATAAGTAGTTTATTAAATCTTTTTGACTGTGTTCCTGTAAATGCTGTTTTAATTACACATTTTTTAGCAGAAAAATCTATGTCTTTAAGTTTAATAAAAAATGAATGTATGCTTTTATTTATTGGTGCAGGTATTGCAATAGTACTTAATTCTTATATACCAAGAAATCAAAAGAAAATTAAAATAGCACAAAAAAATATTGAAGAAAAAATGAAAAGTATTATTAAAGAATTAGGAAATGCTATTATATGTGAAAATAAAGAGGAGAAACACATAGTTTGTTTTGAAGATCTTGAAAAAACTTTAAAGATTGCTAGTAAAAAAGCATATGAAAATATGAACAATACCTTTATAGGTGAAACTAAATATTATATTGATTATATTACAATGAGAAAAAATCAAACTATAATACTTAAAAAAATATATAACTCTATAAATTTATTAGAATATATACCAAAACAAAGTTATCAATTATATGATTTGCTTATTAAAATTAGTAATAATTATCATGAATTTAATAATGTAAAAGGATTATTAAATGAGTTAAATAAAGTAAGAGTATTTATGAAAAATGAACCTCTTCCTACATCAAGAAGAGAGTTTGAAACAAGAGCAATACTATTTATTATTTTAAATGATATTGAAAGTTTTTTAGAGATTAAATATAAGTTTGTATTAAAACTTACTAAACAGCAAATAAAAACTTACTGGGAAAAATAAATTTAAAACAAGGAGATACTATGAAAAGCGTATTATTTACATATAGTTTTGAAGATGGAAAATTAGAAGAAAGAATAAAAATGGTAGAGAATCTAGGTTATAAGGTTTATGTTGAAAACGAATCAAATTTTGAATATAAGCTTTATATGAAGAATATAGATGCACTTATGTGTTATAAGCCTTTTGAAAAACTTGATATAGAAAAATTTGAAAACTTAAAGTGGATTCAATTAACTAGTATGGGATTTGAACAGGTTCCAATTGAAAAAGTTTTAAAAAATAATATTATAGTTACAAATAATAAAGGTGGATATAGTATACCTATGGGTGAATGGGTAGTACTTAATATTTTAGAGTTAATTAAAAATAGAAAAAAATCTTATAAAAATCAAGAAAATAAAAGATGGTTTATGGACTTTTCAGTAGGAGAAGTTTATGGAAAAACAGTTTCTTTTATAGGAACAGGTGACATAGCAAAAGAGTCATGTAAAAGATTAAAAGGGTTTGGCGTAAATATATTAGGTGTTAATACTACTGGAAAAAGTGTTGAATATATAGACAAGTGTTATCCAATAGAGGAGTTAGATTACGTACTAGGTATAAGTGACTTTGTTATAGTTTGTCTTCCACACACAGAAAAAACACATTATATTTTTTCTAAAGATAAATTTAGTAAAATGAAAAAAGATTCTTACTTTATAAATGTATCAAGAGGAGCAGTTGTAAATGAAAAGGATTTAATAGATTATATAGAAAAAGGTAGTTTTAAAGGTGTTGCCCTTGATGTATTTGAAAAAGAGCCTTTATCTAAGTCAAGTAAATTATGGAAAATGGAAAACGTTATCATAACATGTCATAACTCATGGATTAGCGAAAAAATAGCAGAAAGAAGATGGAATTTATTTTATGAAAATCTAAAAAGATATATAGAAGGTGAAGATCTACTAAATGTTGTTAATATTAAAAAGGGATATTAATTTTTTAAAACATGTTGACAATATATTACTAAAGTACTAATATTATAAATAAATTTAATATTGTCTTCAGGGCAAGGTGAAATTCCTTACCGGCGGTATAGCCCGCGAGCCAATTGGCAGATTCGGTTAGATTCCGAAGCCGACAGTAAAGTCTGGATGAAAGAAGATGTGTATAATATATTTTTGCATTTTAGCTCTGGAATATTTTTTATTTCAGAGCTTTTTTATTTAGGGAGGTAAGGAGATTGGATGAAAAGTATATAGAATTAGCTATAAATTTAGCTGAAAAAGGAAGAGGAAGTGTTTCTCCAAATCCTTTAGTTGGAGCAGTTATTGTAAAAGAAAATAAAGTTATAGGTAAAGGATATCATGAAAAATTTGGTGGAATGCATGCAGAAATAAATGCACTAAATAATACAAATGAAAGTGTATTTGGAGCAACTATGTATGTTAATTTAGAACCTTGTTCTCATTTTGGAAAAACACCTCCATGTGTAGATAAAATTATTGAAAGTGGTATTTCAAAAGTAGTAATAGGAATGAAAGACCCTAACCCATTAGTTTCAGGTAAGGGGATTGAAAAATTAATTAAATCTGGAATAGATGTTACTGTAGGAGTTTTAGAGGAAAAGTGTAAAAGGCTAAATGAGATTTTCATAAAGTATATAACTTATAAAGTTCCTTTTGTTGTAATGAAATTTGCAATGAGTTTAGATGGCAAAATTTCAACTTATACAGGAGATTCAAAATGGATTAGTTCAGAAATATCACGTAAAAAAGTACATATTTTAAGAAATAATTTATCAGGAATTATGGTAGGAATAAATACAGTTATTAAGGATAATCCAAAGTTAACTTGTAGATTAGAAAATGGCAAAAATCCTGTAAGAATCATAGTAGATAGTACTTTAAAGATTCCATTAGTATCAAATGTTATACAAGATAAAAAAGCCAAAACAATTATTGCTACAACAAATAAGGCAAGCATAGAAAAAATAAATTATTTACAAAATATAGGCATAAAAATTTTAATTACAAAGGAGAAAAATGGAAAGGTAGATTTAGAAGAATTAATGATAAAGCTTGGAGAGTTAGGTATAGATAGCATTCTTTTAGAAGGAGGAGGAGAGCTTAATTTTTCAGCTTTAAGCTTAAATTTAGTTGATAAAGTAGAGGCTTTTATCTCACCTAAATTAATAGGTGGGAAGGATTCTAAGACTCCTGTAGAAGGAAAGGGAGTAGAAAAAATACATAATGCTTTTAATCTTAAAAATACAACTGTTGATATTTTAGATGAGGACATATTAATAAAAGGATATATAGGGAGAGAAAAATGTTTACAGGAATAGTTGAGGAAATAGGGGTTGTTAAGAGTATAAAAAGTGGAGAAAAATCTTCAAAAATTACTATAGGTGCAAGTAAAGTTTTAAAGGGAAGTTTACTTGGAGATAGTATATCAACAAATGGTATATGTCTTACTGTATGTAAAATAGGTGAAAATTACTTTGAAGTAGATATTATGTTTGAAAGTCTTAAAAGAAGTAATCTAGGAGATTTAAAAGTAGGAGATAAAGTTAATTTAGAAAGAGCATTAACTATTGAAAGTAGACTAGGAGGACACATAGTAAGTGGACATATAGATGGAGTGGGAAAAATCTTGCTAATTCAAAAAGAAGAGAATTCAGTGTTAATTACTGTAAAAGCACCACCTGAAATATTAAAGTATATAGTTGAAAAAGGCTCTATAACAATAGATGGAGTAAGCCTTACTGTTATATCAGTAAATAGAGAAACATTTAAAGTTGGTATTATACCTCATACTTTAAGTGAAACTATTATTTTAAATAAAAAACAAGGAGATACAGTAAATCTTGAATGTGATGTAATTGGAAAATATGTTGAAAAACTTTTATTTGGTAAAACACATAAAGTAAAGGATAGCAAAATAAGTGAAAGCTTTTTAAAAGAAAATGGGTTTATATAAGGGGAGATAAAAATGTTTAGTACAGTTAAAGAAGCTTTAGATGATATTAGAGAAGGGAAAATGGTAATAGTTGTTGATGATGAAAATAGAGAAAATGAAGGGGATTTAGTAGTTGCAGCTGAAAAAATTACAGGAGAAGCTATAAATTTTATGGCTAAGTTTGGTCGTGGTCTTATATGTATGCCATGTAGTGAGACTCTTCTAAATGATTTAAATATAGGTCCTATGGTTGAAAATAATACAGATAATCATGAAACAGCATTTACAGTTTCAATTGATTATAAAGAAACAACTACAGGGATTTCTGCATTTGAAAGAGCTTTAACTATAAAAAAGGTTTTAGAAAGTAAGGATGAAAATGATTTTAGAAGACCTGGTCATATTTTTCCTTTAATATCTAAGAAAAATGGTGTTTTAGAAAGAAATGGACATACTGAGGCAGCAGTTGATTTAGCAATTCTTGCAGGTTTAAAGCCAGCAGGTGTTATATGTGAAATTATAAAAGACAATGGTGAAATGGCAAGAGTAAATGATTTAATAGAGTTTTCTAAGATCCATAACATAAAAATTATTACAATAGAAGAGATTATAAAATATAGAAAAAGCTTATTAGTTGAAAAGGTAGTAGATATAAAAATGCCTACAAAATATGGGGATTTTAAAATGTATGGATTTTTAGATAAATTAAATAACAAGGAACATATAGCTTTAGTAAAAGGAGATATAAATAAAGATGTTCCTATATTAACAAGAGTGCATTCAGAGTGTTTAACAGGAGATGTTTTAGGTTCTAAAAGATGTGACTGTGGAGAGCAGTATGATGCTGCAATGAAAATGATATCTAAAAATAACTGTGGAGTACTTTTATATATGAGACAAGAAGGAAGAGGAATAGGACTTATTAATAAGCTAAAAGCATACAAGCTTCAAGATGAAGGTTATGACACAGTAGAGGCAAACTTAAAATTAGGTTTTCCAGAGGATATGAGAAGCTATGATGTAGCATCACAAATACTTAAAGCTTTAGGTATAAAAAAGGTAAATCTTATAACAAATAATCCAAGAAAAATAAAGGGTCTAGAGGAAAATGATATAGAGGTTGTTAAAAGAGTACCAATAGAGATAGAAAGTAATAGTGAAAATAAGTTTTATTTAAAAACTAAAAAAGAAAAATTAAAACATATGTTATCTTATTAAATTTAATTTTAGGGGGAATAAAAATGAGAATAATTGAAGGAAATTTAATAGCTAAAAATATAAAAATAGGTATAGTAATATCAAGATTTAATGAGTTTATAGGATCAAAACTTTTAGATGGAGCGCTAGATGGACTTAAAAGACATGGAGTAGGTGAAGAGGATATAAGTATAGCATGGACACCAGGTGCATTTGAAATTCCATTAGTAGCTAAAAAAATGGCATTAAAAAATTATGATGCAGTAATTTGTTTAGGAGCAGTTATAAGAGGGGCGACATCACATTATGACTATGTATGTTCAGAAGTTTCAAAGGGAATAGCAAATATTTCTATTGAAACAGAAAAGCCAATTATTTTTGGAGTTTTAACAACTGATACAATAGAACAAGCTATTGAAAGAGCCGGTACTAAAGCAGGAAATAAAGGATTTGATTGTGCAGTAGCTGCTATAGAAATGGCAAATCTATTGAAAAATATATAAAAATGAAGTATAAAAATATTATTTTTGATTATGATGGTACATTACATAATAGTATAAAAATATATGCTCCAGCTTTTAGATCTACATACAATTATTTAGTAGATAAAGGGTATGTTAGTGAAAAAATTTTTTCAGATACTGAAATAAGTAGGTGGTTAGGTTATACAAGTAATGAAATGTGGGATTTGTTTCTTCCAAATTTACCTGTAGATGAAAAAAGAAAATGTAGTGAAAAAATAGGAAGCTTAATGATTAAATATATAAATGAAGGTAAAGCTGAACTATATAAAGGAAGTTATAAAGTTTTAAATATATTAAAAAACAAAGGATATAATCTTATATTTTTAAGTAATTGTAAAATAAATTATATGAATCTTCATATAGAAAAGTTTAACTTAAATAACTATTTTCATGATTTTTATTGTAGTGAAGAGTTTAATAACATTCCAAAGTATAAAATATTTAATTATATAAAACAAAAGTATAAGGGAGATTTTATAGTAATTGGAGATAGAAAATTTGATATAGAAATTGCAAAGATCCATAACTTATTTTCAATAGGATGTAGTTATGGATATGGAAGAGATAATGAGTTAGACTATGCTAGTAAAATAGCTAAAAGTGTATATGAAATATTACACATAATAAATTTAGAAAATGAGTAAAAGTTTTTACTCATTTTTTTGTGTACCTTTTTAAAAAAAATCATATTATAAAGCAAAATAATTTAAAGGAGGTAATTAATATAAAAATAAAAAGATATTTATTATATTCAATAATCCTTATTTATTTTTTAATTATGATTTCTATGCTTTTAAGCAGAATATTTTCATATGACTTTCCTATAAAAACCTATGTTATAGTATCTCAAAGTATGAGTCCTAAAATAAATGCAGGGGATTTAATATTTATTAGAAAAGTAAATTTTAATAAATTGGAAAAAGGAGATGTTATAACATATAAAATTGAAAATATAGCTGTAACACATAGAGTTGTTGAAAATAAAGGAAAAGAACTTATTACAAAAGGGGATTTTAATAATAATTATGATATTCCTGTAAAAGAAAACCAAGTAATTGGAAAGTATTTTTTAAAAATACCTAAGTTAGGTAATTTATATTATTATTTAAGAAATCCATTTATAAATCTTTTTGTTAATTTAGTATTATTAGTCCTTTTAATTATTGTTTATAAGAAGGATGTGAAAAAAGAAAATGGAAAATAAAAAGTCAAAAATTATTATTGCCTTAGTGTCTATTATAATTTTTATACAAATAGCATATATATCATATTCTTATCTTCAAGATAGACAAACATTTGATAACACGGTTGATATAACTGTTGGTTTTATAAAACTAACAAAAATAGATAATGTATGGACATATACAAGTACAGGTATAGATATAAATGATGAAAGAGGAGCAGAAACTTTAACAGTAAATAACATAACTAGTACTGGTAAATTAAGACCTGGAGATCAATATACAAAAAATGTTACTGTAAAAAATACAGGTGATTTAAGTGCAAATGTGAAAATAAATCCTAATTTATCCCCAGACCTTTTAGCTATGGAAGATACAGAAACTCCTCCTAATAAATTATTTTTGCTGAAAGTAGAAAATGTTACAACAACAGGGGTAACTCCAGCACCTGCTATTACAAATAACAATGGTATATATGAACTTAAAAACATAAATCCAAATGGAGAAGTAAGTTTTAATATTGTTTTTGAAGTAAATAAAGATTATACAGAAAAAAACGGAAGCTCAGATAAGCCTGTTTCTAGTAAACTATTTTCAGTAGTAGTAGATGGTGTACAAACAAACGCACCTTTTCCCAATAACTAGTATAATATCGGTAGGATATTTTATGAGAGAGTGTAAATTTGTAGTTATACTTTTAATTATGTTAATAACAAATATTTTTATAACCGCAGGTTTATCTATAGCATATATGAAAAGTAGTGAAAAATCAGATTCTACTGGTAATTTTGCGGTAGGATATTTAAATCTTAGTTATAATAATTTAAAACCGTGGAAACATTATGGGCTTTTAGGATTATATATAGGTGACATAAATACAGAAGATGATACTGCTTACTTAGGAGCAGCAGTTACTCTTGGACATTCATATGAAAAAACAATAGATGTTAAAAATAGTGGAAGTTTAACTTGTGATGTTGTAATAGATTTTTCATCTAGTATAGACCCATCTTTATTAAATGTTTTATCAATTGAAACATCTATTTCAAGTCCTGGAAATAGTGTACAAAACATTGGAAAAAATAAGTGGCTTATAAAATCTGTAAGTCCAGGAGAAAACATTTATATTAAAAGTAAAATATTTGTATTATTATCATTAGGGCTTGGAAAAACTGCAACTGCTAATCTTTATTATGATATTTATGGATACCAAAATAATATAGCATTAAATAATAATAGTATAAGCTATGCATTTTTATATAATTTAAAAAGAATAAAAAACACTATAAGAATAGGATAATTTTTAAAATATACTTTAACTAGTATTTATAATAAAAAATCTGAAAAAATTAATAATTAAAAATTTAACAACTTGTCGAAAAAAGTCTAAAAATGATATAATTATTTTGTTAAATAAAAGATTTTCTCTAATTTAAAAACATTAAAAATAAATCATTTTGAACATTAGGGGATACCCAAATGGTAAGATGGTGATATTTTAAAGTGAGAAACAGTATATCCCTATACCATTGTTATAGGGATATTATTTTTTGGAGGAGATATATGAAGCTTAGTTTAAAGTGTGAAAAAGATATAGAAAAAATATTATCTTTAAAAGATTTTTCAGATATTTATAAAGAAGCTAATAAAGTTTGTGTTGAAAATAAAGGTAAGGATGTTTATATAAGAGCAATAGTAGAATTTTCTAATTACTGTAGAAGAAATTGTAAATATTGTGGATTAAATTGTAGTAACAAAAATGTAAAAAGATATAGAATGTCTCCAGATGAAATAGTTGATGTTTCAATTAAAGCTCATAAAGTAGGTTATAAAACTATAGTTATGCAATCAGGAGAAGATAAGTGGTTTACATCTAAAATACTTGGAGAAATTGTTAAAGAGGTTAAAAAAACAGGAATAAAAATAACTTT
This sequence comes from Bacillota bacterium, assembly GCA_023389275.1. GTDB lineage: Bacteria > Bacillota > Clostridia > Clostridiales > Caloramatoraceae > Clostridium_AB. The sequence goes on along the minus strand of JAEWEN010000125.1, from coordinate 8,215 downwards.
AAGCTGTGGAGAAATGACATATGATGAACTTGCTTATCTTAAAGAATGTGGAGCAGATAGATATCTTTTAAAACATGAAACTGCTGATGAAAATATTTATGAATTTTTACATCCTGGATATAGACTTAAAGAAAGGGTAGAATGCTTAAAAAATATTAAAAGCCTAGGATATGAAACAGGAAGTGGCTTTATGATAGGTCTTCCTAATCAAAACATAAAAACTATTGCAAAGGATATAATGCTTCTTAAACAAATAGGATGTGATATGGCAGGAATAGGGCCATTTATACCACATCCAGAAACTCCTTTGAAAAATGAATCAAAAGGAAATACTGAACTTTGTAAAAGGGCAGTCGCTTTAACTAGAATTTTATTACCAAATATAAATTTACCTGCAACAACATCTCTTGGTGTTGTAAATGAAAGTGAAAAAGATAATGTTTTTTCATGTGGCGCTAACGTTATTATGAGAAAAGTTACTCCAAGTGAGTATAAAAAGTTTTATGAAATATACCCATCAAATTTAGGTGAAACTGATATAAAAAAAGATAGAGAAAATCTTGAAGAATACATAAGAAAAATTGGAAAAAATCCACTATAGAAAGTAGTTGTTTTAATAATGTACAATAGCAAATCTAAAATCGCAACTGAATTTATTAATAATGAAGAAATACTTGAAACTTTAGAATATGCAAAGAAAAACAAATCAAATGAAAAATTAATAAACTCTATAATAGAAAAAGCTAAAGAATATAAAGGACTTTCATATAAAGAAGCTGCTGTTCTTTTAGAATGTGATATTGAAGAAAAAATTTCTGAAATATATAAGTTAGCAGCTGAAATTAAAGAAAAGTTTTATGGAAATAGAATTGTAATGTTTGCTCCTTTATATTTATCAAATTATTGTGTAAATGGTTGTAGATATTGTCCATATCATTATTCTAACAAAACAATAAGTAGAAAAAAGTTATCTCAAGAAGACATTGAAAAAGAAGTAATAGCCCTTCAAAATATGGGACACAAAAGACTTGCTCTTGAAACAGGAGAGGACCCTATAAATTCACCAATAGAATATGTTCTTGAAAGTATAAAAACTATTTATAGTATAAAACATAAAAATGGAGCAATTAGAAGAGTAAATGTTAATATTGCTGCAACAACAGTTGAAAACTATAAAAGATTAAAGGATGCAGGAATAGGAACTTATATACTTTTTCAAGAAACTTATCATAAAGAAACCTATGAATATCTTCATCCTACAGGACCTAAACATAATTACAGTTATCATACAGAGGCAATGGATAGAGCTATGGAAGCTGGAATAGATGATGTTGGTATAGGTGTTTTATTTGGCCTTAACATGTATAGATATGATTTTGTAGGACTTTTAATGCATGCAAAACACTTAGAAGACACATTTGGAGTAGGGCCACATACAATTAGTGTTCCAAGAATAAGACCGGCTGATGATGTTAATCTTAATGAGTACTCTAACGCAATTCCAGATAATATATTTGAAAAAATAGTAGCTATCTTAAGAATTGCAGTTCCTTACACAGGACTTATAGTATCAACTAGAGAGTCACAAACTGTACGTGAAAAGGTTTTAAAATTAGGAGTTTCTCAAATAAGTGGAGGGTCTTCAACAAGTGTTGGTGGTTATTATAAAAAGGAAGAAGAAAATTCAGCTCAGTTTGAAGTAAATGATACAAGAACACTTGATGAAATAGTTAACTGGCTTTTAGACCTTGGGTATATGCCAAGTTTTTGTACAGCATGTTATCGTGAAGGTAGAACAGGTGATAGATTTATGAGTTTGGTTAAAAGTGGACAAATAGCTAATGTATGTTCACCTAATGCTATAATGACTTTAAAAGAGTATTTAGAAGACTATGCATCAGATGATACAAAAGCAAAAGGTGAAAAAGTAATACAAACAGAAGCTAATAAAATAAAACATGAAAAAGTAAAGTCAATTGTTTTTGAGCATTTAAATGACCTTAAAAATGGTAAAAGAGATTTTAGATTTTAAGGAGGGGATTTTATGATAAACACTCCAAATGCTAATAGACTACATATTGGAATATTTGGTAAAACTAATAGTGGTAAATCCTCTTTTATAAATTTTATAACAAATCAAAACATAGCTTTAGTATCAGATATAAAAGGTACTACAACAGATCCTGTTTATAAAGCTATGGAAATTCAAGGAATAGGTCCCTGTGTATTTATTGATACAGCAGGATTCGATGATTTAAGTGAACTTGGTGAAAGGCGAATTGAAAAAACAAATTTAGTTATTGAAAAAACAGATTTTGCTATTATGCTGTTTTCAGATGAAAATATAGAAAGTGAAAAAGTTTGGATTAAAAACCTGAAGGATAAAAATATACCAATTTTATATGTAATAAACAAATGTGATATTTTAAAAAATATAGATAGTATAAAAAACATAATATATAAAGAATTTAATGAGAATGCTATAACTATTAGCTCACTTGAGAAAACTGGATTTGAAAAACTAAAAGATGAAATAATAAGGTGTATTCCAAAGGATTTTGGAAGTGAAAGTATAACGGGAAGCCTTGTAAAGGAAGATGATGTGGTTTTACTAGTTATGCCACAAGATATACAAGCGCCTAAAGGAAGACTTATACTTCCACAGGTACAAACAATAAGAGATCTTTTAGATAATAAGTGTATAGTTATATCTTGTACTACTGATAAAATAAATAATGCATTAACTTCTTTAAAAAACCCTCCAAAGTTAATAATTACAGATTCACAGGCTTTTAAAGAAGTTTATGAAATAAAGCCTAAAGAAAGTAATATAACATCTTTTTCAGTTTTGCTTGGAGCGTATAAAGGAGATATAAAAGAGTTTATAAAAGGTGCAAAAGCAATAGATAGTTTAAATAATTCATCTAAAGTTTTAATACTTGAGGCATGCACACATGCTCCTTTAGAGGAGGATATTGGAAGAGTTAAAATACCTAAAATGCTTAGAAAAAGATATGGAGAAAAAATAGAAGTTGATATTGTAAGTGGTGCAGATATTCCTAAAGATTTATCAAAGTACAATATAATTATTCATTGTGGAGCTTGTATGTTTAATAGAAAACATGTAATTTCTAGAATAGAAAAAGCTAAAGCTCAAGGAGTACCAATAACAAATTACGGAGTTGTTTTAGCAAAGCTTTGTGGAATATTAGATAAAGTAGATTATTAAAAAGGTTAAGAAGAATTTTTCTTCTTAACCTTTTGTTTTAGGTAATATATGTTTGATAAAATAACTTAAGGGGGGATGGTTATGGACAAAGATTTTTTTAATATGTTAACAAATGAATTAATAAGTATTAGAAGACATTTTCACTTAAATCCAGAGCTTAGCTTTAAAGAATATAAAACATCTAAATTTATAAAAGAATATCTAGATAAAATTGGATTAGAGCCAAGGTTTATTGGAGGAACAGGTGTAGTTGCTACAATTTTTAAGTCGAAAGAGTATAAAACAATAGCTATAAGAGCTGAAATAGATGCACTTCCTATACAAGAAGAAACAGGAAGGGAGTATGCATCAAATACAAAAGGGGTAATGCATGCTTGTTCCCATGATGCAATAGCTGCAACAGCACTTTGTCTTGCAAAGCTTATTAAAAAGTATGAAGATAATTTAAGGTGTAACGTAAAATTTATATTTGAGCCTGCTGAAGAAATAGGAGAAGGCTCGAGAAAGCTTATAAGTGAAGGAGTTCTTGAAAATCCAAAGGTAGATGAAATAATATTTTTTCACTATACTAATGAAGCAAAACTAGGAATGGATATGCAAAAACATATTGTTTCAGGTACAGTAGGAAGCTTTAATATAAACATTAAAGGGAAAGCCTCGCATTGGTCATATTATGAAAATGGAATAGATGCTATAAAAACTTTAGGAAAAGTTTTAAGTTTAATAGATAATATAAATGAAAATCATAAACTTAAAAATCCATTTATACTAGGTAGCGGAAAGGTTTATGGAGGAGATTCTAAAAACATAGTTGCTGAAAATGTTAATTTAGAAGGAACACTAAGAACATATACATTAAGTGATTACTTTGAAATAGTAAATGTATTAAAAGAAGGGTTAAAGTATATTGAAAAAGTAACTAAAACCAAAATAGATATGAAAATAAGTGAAAATCCTATTCCACCTATGTATAATTCTCAAAACTTACTTAACAGAGCATTTAAGGTAGGAAGTGAAGTATTTAAAAACAGATGTACAATTACTGATACTACATATCTTTCAGCAGATAATGCTGCATTTTATTTAGAATCAGCTAAAGGCCTATTTATAGCATTTTTTGATAAAGAAGATGAAAAAACATATCCTCTTCATAACTCAAAATTTGATTTTAATGAAAGGGTAATGCCTTATGCATTAAAAGTATTATATAAATTAATAATAAACAGTAAATAATGTAAAAAATACTAAAATTAATTTATAAAACCTAATTTTATTACGATATTATGTAATGGATGTTATTAAATGTTAAAGTGGGAGGTTTTATGGTTAAATCTAGTAGTATTAAAAAAAGTATTTTTAAGTCTTATATTGGTATATCAATACTATTTGTTGTATCAATATTATTAGTATCAGTTATTTCTTTTATATCAGCTAAAAAAACACTTGAAAAACTAGGAGAAGATGCATTAATAAACAAAGTTAATATGGGAATTCAAATTATGGATATATTAGAGAATCAAGTGAAAAAGGGATATATAACACGAGAAGATGCACAAGAAACTTTTAAAGTGAAAATGCTTGGAGAAAAGCAAAGTGATGGGAAAACAAGAGGTCTTAATGAAAAGTTAGAACTAGGAGTTAAAGCATATATATACGCTCTTAATAGCCAAGGTGATGAAATGATGCACCCTTTTAAAGAAGGTGAAAATATATCTTCTGTAGTTGATGATAAGGGGAACAATGTAACTAATCTTATACATAGTGAAGGAAAAAATCCTAAGAATAATGGTATAGTAACTTATTACTGGAAGAACCCAGAGGAAAAAAAGGCTAGAAATAAGGTAAATGCAGTAGCATATTACGAACCTTGGGATTGGTATGTTAATGTAGGATGTTATTATGAGGACTTTTATAAAGGCATTATCCCAACATTTGTTAAAATATTTATATTGATAATATTTGTTTTAGTATTAGCTGCAGCTTTTATTATAAGAACTGTTTCTAAAAAAGCAAAACCACTAGAGGATTTAACTAGTCTTGTAAAAAATATAGGACAAGGGGATCTTACATATAGTATTAATATAAACTCAAAAGATGAAATTGGATATATGTCAAGTATATTAAATAAAACATCAGAGGATATAAAGTATATTATAGGGGATTTAAAGAAGGTTACAAATGAAATAAATGAAAAATTTGGTGATGTAAATGAAGTTACTAAAACAACATTTAAAGCATCTCAAAGTATAACAGAAACAATTGAAGAAATAGCATCTTCAATGAATAATGTTGAAAGTGAAACAAAGTTAAGTGTAGATGAAGTTTTAGATTTAACTAATGATATAGTATCTATAAAAGATTCAAGTTTAATGCTTCAAGAAGAAGCTTTAAAGGCAAAGGGTCTAAATAATAAAATAGTAGACATATTACAGATTCTAGAAGAAAAAAGTAATGAAAATGTTGAGCTTTCTAATTTAACATTTAATAATATAAAGTGTGTAGAGGAAAAATCTAAAAGCATTATAGATATAATAAAGGTTATAGAGAATATATCAAAACAAATTAATTTATTATCTTTAAATGCTTCTATTGAATCTGCAAGAGCAGGAGAAGCTGGAAGAGGATTTTCAGTTGTAGCAAATGGAATTAAAGATCTTTCAGAAAAAACCGAGGATGCTACAAATGAAATAGATAATATTTTAAAAAGTCTTATAAATGAAGTAGAAGCGTCTTCAGAAAGTGTAAATAAAACTAGAGAATCGTCTGAGTCTCAAAGAGATACTATTAGTGAAACTCAAAATGCTTTAGGTGAAGTTTTAAGCTTTATTGAAAAAATACCAAGTGTTATACATAGTAGTCTTGAAAAAGTTGAAAATGCTTATACAAAAAAAGACTTAGTATCTTCATCTATAACTTCAGTAGAGTCTATAACTAAAGAAGTATCAGGTGCTACAGAAGAAATTGCTACATCAATAGAAGAGGTTAATAGTAATATTTTAGACATTAATAATATGATAAGTCATTTAAGTAATAGATTAGATGAACTTAATGAAAAGTCAAATAAGTTTAAGGTATAATTTTTAGCTAAGTAGAAAATTTTCTACTTAGCTTTTTTATAAAACTATATATATTAATTAATCTAAATATTGACATGAATTTTTATATATGATATATAAAATGTAAAGGGTTAGCACTCGTTGGAGGTGAGTGCTAATAAAAGTATAGTGAAAAAGGAGAGGGTTATTTTGGAAACTAAACAATTTAAAGCAGAGTCTAAAAGATTACTAGACCTTATGATTAACTCAATTTATACACATAGAGAAATTTTTTTAAGAGAGCTTATTTCTAATGCAAGTGATGCTATTGATAAAATTTATTATAAGGCATTAACAGATGATAACTTAACTTTTAATAAAGATAGTTACTACATAAAAGTATTAGTTGATAGAGAAAATAGAGAGCTTAGAATAGTAGATACTGGTATAGGTATGACTAAAAATGAGCTTGAAGATAATCTAGGGGTTATTGCTAAAAGTGGTTCATTAAACTTTAAAAAAGAAAATGAAATTAAAGATGGATATGACATTATAGGACAGTTCGGAGTAGGTTTTTATTCAGCATTTTTAGTTGCAAGTAAGGTTACTGTTATAAGTCGTGCACTTGGAGAAGATAGTGCTTATAAGTGGGAATCAGAAGGTGCAGAAGGATATACTATAGAGCCAGTTAATAAAGAGAATATTGGAACAGAAATTATACTTAAAATAAAAGAAAATACAGAAGATGATAATTATGATGAGTATTTAGAAGAGTATACATTAAGAAGTATAATCAAAAAATATTCAGACTTTATTAGATATCCTATTAAAATGGATATAACAAAACATAAACCAAAAGAAGATGGAAAAGAAGGAGAATTTGAGGTTTATACAGAGGAAGATACTATTAATAGTATGGTTCCTATTTGGAAGAAAAATAAAAAAGATCTTACTGATGAGGACTATATACAGTTTTATAATGAAAAACACTATGGATTTGATAAACCTATAAAAAATATTCATATAAGTGTAGATGGTGCAGTAAGTTACAATGCTATTTTATACATACCAGAAAAAACACCATATGATTTTTATACTAAAGAATATGAAAAAGGTTTAGAACTTTACTCAAGTGGAGTAATGATAATGAATAAGTGTGGTGACTTACTACCTGATTATTTTGGATTTGTAAAAGGTATTGTAGATTCAGAAGATTTATCTTTAAATATATCACGTGAAATACTTCAACATGATAGACAACTTAAGCTTATAGCTAAAAATATTAAAAATAAAATAAAAAATGAGCTTGAAAATCTTCTTAAAAATGAAAGAGAAAAATATGAAAACTTCTATAAATCATTTGGAAGACAATTTAAATATGCAATATATAGTGAATATGGCGCAAATAGAGATGTTCTTGAAAATCTTTTAATGTTCTACTCTTCAAAAGAAAAGAAAATGGTTACATTAGCTGAATATGTAGAAAGAATGAAGGAAGATCAAAAATATATTTACTATGCAGCTGGTGAATCAATTAATAGAATTGAAAAGTTACCTCAAACAGAATTAGTTTTAGATAAAGGATATGAAATACTTTATTTAACAGAAGATGTAGATGAATTTACAATAAAAGCTCTTAGAGATTATAAAGAAAAAGAGTTTAAATCTATATCAAGTAGTGACCTTGGAATTGAAAATGATGGTGATGATAAAACTAATGTAGAAGAGGAAAATAAAGATTTATTTACAGCTATGAAAGACATTTTAGGTGATAAGGTTAAAGAAGTTAAAGCATCTAAAAGATTAAAAAATCATGCTGTATGCTTATCAAGTGAGGGAGAACTTTCTATTGAAATGGAAAAAATATTAAGTACTATGCCTGAAAATCAAGGTATAAAAGCAAATAAGGTACTTGAGATAAACGTTAATAATGAAGTATTTGATTCATTAA
>JAEWEN010000057.1 GCA_023389275.1 Bacillota bacterium | reverse complement strand
AACAACAGATCCTTTTATTGTTTACACATCAAATATTTTTGCAATAATGGGACTTCGTAGTATGTATTTTGTTTTAGTACATGTAAGCCAAATATTTATTTACATAAAACAAGGAGTAGCACTTATTTTAACATTTACAGGAATTAAATTAACTCTTCTTATTTTTAATATACATATACCTATACTTGTTTCACTAGCTGTTATTTTTTCAATATTAATATTAAGTGTAGTATTTTCTATTTTTAAGTCTAAGAAAAGTATAGAATAAAGCTTCATACTTAAGTTAATAGGATACTAATTATATAGATAAAGTATGATTATAAAAAGTGCAGTATTTAATTAAAAAATTGAAAAAAGGTATTTTTATAAATACAAAAATAAAATAGATTAATACATAAACAACCACAATATAGATAAAAACTATATTGTGGTTGTTTTTTATAGAAAATGGAAATAATGCAAAAAAAAGATAGAAAATTAGGATATTGTGTTTTAATATTTGATATGGGGAGGTGGTATAGTGGAAAAGCCATGTATAGAATTTATAAATGCTTGCGCATGATGTGACAAATATACATCTTTAGTTAAAGAATTAAAAGAAAAATACAAAGGCAAAATTGAAGTTAAGATTTACAGATTAGGACAAGATTTTGATTATATTAGAAAATATGGAGCTGTATTAAAAAGTCTTATTATTGTAAATGAAAAGAAGAAAATAGAAGATCTTTCAAAGGGAAAAATAGAGAAGGCTTTTGAAGAAGCTTTACTTTAATATGTTTTGGAGTTGATGAAATTGATTTTAGACTTTTTAAGAAATGTTTTTATTACATCATATGAGGCTTTAAAAAGTTCTTCTGATTGGCTTATTATGAGTTTTATATTTGCAGGCATTCTTAGGAACTTTGTTTCTCCAGAAAAGTTTCAAAAAATGCTTGGCAATAATAAGTTATCATCTATATTTAAAAGTATTTTCTCAGCAATACTTCTTCCAGTATGTAGCTGTGGAACATTTCCTATAGCTATAAGTATGTATTATTCAGGTGCACATATAGGACCTTGTTTAACATTTTTAACAGCAAATCCTGTTTTAAATCCTATAGCAATTTTATTAAGTTTAGGTCTTTTAGGACCTAAATTAACAATTTTATATATTATAACTGGTCTTGTACTTTCAATATTAGTTGGGGTTATTTCAAATAAATTTTCAGGAAATGAAATTTCTATTTATGAAGAAGTTAGTTATTCAGAAGTAGCTTTAGAAGAAGAAAAAAAGGGCTTTTTTGAAAAAATAAAATTAGGAATTAAATGGGCATTTTGTGACCTTGCAATGATGGTTTGCAAATATGTTGTATTAGGAATGATTTTAGTAGGTTTTTTTCTAGCTCTTGCTAAAACAACAGGACTGCAACAATTTTTAATAGACCCTAATATGATTTCCTTTACAAGTGTAGCTATTCTTTCAGCTATTATGTATGTTTGTGCAGTTGGACATATACCATTTATAGCTGCACTAATTGCAACAGGAGTAGCTCCTGGAATTGCAATTACATTTCTAATGGCTGGGGCAGCTACAAATTTACCTGAGCTTATGACTTTATATAAATTAGTAGGAAAAAGATCTATGTTTATATATTTTGGGGTAGTAGTAGTAGGCTCTATTCTAGGGGGCTATATAACAAACTTAGTTTTAATGCCTGATTTTGTACCTGTTTTAGACTATAACAAGGTTACAGGAACTATAGAAATGGCTAATAAGCTAATAATTGATTTTCCAGATAGTGTTAAAGTAATGTGTACAATATTAATTGTTTTTATAGGATGTATATCTTTAGGTAAAAGTTTAAAAACATCATATATAAAATTAGCTAATAAGTTAGGTAAATAAAAATGAAAATTAATAAATACATAGTTTTCTTTGGAGTTTTAACTTCTTTTTTACTTCTTTCATCATGTGAAACAAACAGCATTGAGTATAAAAAAAGTGAAATTAAAAATACTAGATTACTAGATTTTTTTAAGGAAGAAAATAAAAACTGCACAGTTATAACTGTTGGAGAAAAAGATATAAACAATGATGAAAAAGAGGATATGGTGGTTATATTTAAGCACAATGATAATTCTCATGGTCATATTGGAGAAGTAGAGTTTACAGTTGTTATTAATGATGATAATCCTAAACTTCTTAAGCACTATAAAGCACCAGTTGAAAATCAAAAAATAGAATTTAAAGATGTAGATAAAAAGCAGCCTATAGAATTTATAATATCCGGATCTAAAAATTCAAATATAGGTTACTCAATATATAGGTTTGAAAATAATGAGGTAATAGATATATTTGGATCAGGTTCTATGGATGCTTGTTGATAAGTTCTTAAAAAGCAGTTTGCTTTTTAAAATAGATATTTGGAGGATAAAAAATGAATAAGTGGGTAAAAAATATTATTTTAGCAGGAGTTTTATCAAGTGTAGCTATGATTTCTCTTGTAGGATGTTCAAGTAAAAAAAATGATGAGGATTATAAAATAAAGCTTGGATACTACAATTGTGATCATATGACGCCAGGGCCTATTGCAGATGCAGCAGGTATATATAAAAACATGGGTTTAAATGTTGAAATAACTGGTGGAGGAAAAATTCCAGAGGCAATGACAGCAGGACATATGGATGCAGGTTATATTGGTATAGAAAATGCGTATAGAGCTGTTAAAAATAATGTTCCTTTAATGGTAGGTGCACAAAATCATATAGGAGGATCATACTACATAGTAGCGTCTAATGACGTTAAAGATGCAAAGGACTTATTAGGTCAAAAAATGGGTATAGGGCAAAAGCCAGAAGAAAGTATAGCTTGGTGTGAAATGACAAAAGAACTTGGTATACCGAAAGAAGGGACGAGCTATCAAGGTTTAAACTTTGATGGAGATAGTGCAAAGTATTTAGCACTTAAAACTGGAGAAATAAAAGGATATACATGTTGTGACCCATGGGGTTCTATGGCTGAATATGAAAAAACTGGAAAAATATTAAAAATGTATAAAGGACCAGGAGGAAAAGAAGCGGTTTGTTGTACATTTACTTTAAATAAAAATTTTGTAGATTCACATCCAGAGCTTGCTAAAAAATTAGTTCAGGCTCATGTAGAAGCAATAAAATATATGTATGAAAATCCAACTAAATCAGCAAAGATATTTGCAGAAACATATAAAGTTCCTGAAGAAGTAGCCCTTATGACAATATACAAGAAAACTGTTGGAGAAGGTAGAACTATTACTTGGGAAGTTGTAAAAGAAGATTTTGATAGACATATAAATGCTGTTATAGAAGTAGATCCTGAACTTTCAGGAAGTAAGTCAGAAGATGTACTAGACATGAACTATATAAAATCACTAAATTTACCTAATTTTGATTCATACATAAAAGAAAAAGTAGATAAAAACTTCCCAGTTGGAATGAGCTATGACCAGTGGAAAGCTAAAATTAAAGAGCTTGGGGTTTAAAATATTAGGAATTAGCATTTTTATTTTTTTAGGAGTTTGGATAGTAAATTTTCAAGCTCCTAAAAATAGTGATAACTCTTTAAGAATATCTATAGGAGATGATTCATCAGGAATAATAATAAATTACATGCTTAAAAATTATAATATAAATGCTAAAGTTGACTCCACCTTAGGAGTAGAGGCAACTACAATGCTTGATTGCTGAGGCCCTAGTGGAAAGTGGGCTCTGAGTTCAGGCAGCCTTGATATAGCTATTATATGTAGTGATGCGGCAAATGATATTTTAGGTAAATCAAATGATTTTATTAATATAGGAAGTGTTGTAGAAAACTCTGATGTTATAGTTTCTAAGAAAAGTAAAATAAATAAGATAGGAATAAGTCAGGGAAGAGAATATAAAAAAAATATTGCTTTAAAAAAGTTTGGGAAGGTAAAAATTATTCCTATGCTTGATAGATCTTTAGGTTTTGCCCTTGAAAAAGGTGAAGTAGATGCTGTATTAATAGATGCTAAAAAAGCTTTAGTGTTAACAGGTATTAAAGAGGGTACTTCTTTTATACAAGGAGATTATAGTACATATACAATGATAGCTAATAAAAAAATTCTTGGAACAGAAAAATATAAAAGATTTATACAATTTTATAATAAATCTGTTGATGATTTTAGTAATGAAAATACTATGGAACAATTTATAAAGTTAAATTTAGGAGAAACTGAAAACTGGAAAGGGGGATTAGAAGATTGGAAAAGCTGGCATGTCAAGTTTCGAAAAATACATTAATAAAAGAAAAGAAAACAAACAAAGATTTTATATATAAAATACTTTTGTTTTCATTTTTATTAGTACTTTGGCAGGGACTATCAATGTATTATAATAGTCCACTTTTACTTCCAACTCCACTTGCAACATTTAATAAATTCATATCTAATTTTAAAAATATGGAAGTTATTACGAATATAAGTATAACATTAATAAGAGTACTTAAGGGATTTGCATGGGCTATGATAATAGGAGTTCCTATAGGTCTTGTAATGGGACTTTCAACTTTAGCTAATAAATTAATAGGCGGTATAGTTGACTCTATAAGACAGGTTCCTATAATGGCATGGGTTCCTTTAACTATAATATGGTTTGGGATAGGAGATGCACCAACAATATTTTTAATAGCATTTTCAGGGGTGTTTCCTGTAATAC